>QNCV01000298.1 GCA_003645845.1 Fidelibacterota bacterium
AGTTCTGCGGTCATGGCTGTCGTATCAACAACAAATTCAATCGCCCGAGAGAAAGGGGGCGAACGCAGATTGCCATTATCGAACAGAGTATAGTGTCCATTCGGCAAAACACGGACATGATGCTGGTAGGAAAACGCCAGCGTATCACCTTCAAAAACAAAGGTATTCGGATCATTAATAAATCGAAACTGATTCCTGCGACCGCCGAGGCGCCACATGATCTTGCCGGTTTTCCGGTTTATTTTCGTTATCTCACTCATATTCCGGCAGGAAAGAATCAGATTACTGTCCAGATCAACGGCAATTGCATTCATGTGTACATAATCAAATGAAGCGGCGGTCAGATCGGCATCAATGGATTCTCTGATATCGTAATGATCCCAACACAACCACTCAAACACCGGTTCTTTCCGGGAATTTAATTCAACAACATGATTTCCCAACACCCGGGCGCTTGGATTGCCGCCAGCGACAATTTTTGACATATCGATATTCTTCGATTCACTCACAATCATCAGCATATTCCCATTCGGAAGTATTCGGAGTTCGTGCTCATTGGGATAATAGGTTTTAACCTGAACGATGGAATCGATTACCGTATATGTCGAATCCATGATATAGTACTTATTGACGTTACTTTGAATATAATAGGATAATAAACCGTTGGGATGACGCTTAAAATCGTAGACATTTCCGTTCACCCGCCGGTAAAACACCGGTTGTCCGACATTGTCCACAATCATTAAATAGGGTTGTCCTGCCCACATATTACTGATATACAAGTAGCCCTCAGCCGGATCGACAGAGCGCAATACTCTGACATAAGGAAAATCTGAGGGCAGGGACACCGGGATGTTCCCGGCCGCCGCCATGGCTGAACAATACAGACATGGGATTAGTATCATTAACATTCGCCTAATCGAATATAGTGTGAAGCGTTTGATCTTCATTTAATCACAACCATTTTTCGAACCTTGCGAAAATCCGGGATTAACGGATCGCGGTCAAAAGCCTCCAGGCAATAAAAATAAACACCGCTGCTGAGCTCATCGGCCATTACCGTCAATTGATGTTTTCCGGGAGAGCGGTCATTCTCCCGGAATTGCTGCATAAGATTGCCTTTTATGTCATATATTGAAATCACTATATCGCATGCAATGGGAAGAACATAGGGAATGACGGTAATTGGATTGAAAGGATTAGGATAATTCCCACAGAGTCTGAAGTCGCTGATCAGAGATTCGTCGGGTTCTGCGCTATCAGTATTTTTCAAGCACAATGAGACGTTATCAATGTACAGATCAACAGCGGAATTTCCGCAATTAAATACTACTCTGGCATCATGCTCCGTCGGATCTTCCATAACAAATTCATAGCGATAATGTTTGTTAATATTTTCAGAATAACTGGTCCCAATCCGTCCGAAATTTGTCCAGGGCGAAGCATTTTTTTCGACTTTGGCATCGAAGTATTTCACCGAAGGCGACCAGCAATCAAACTCAAACACATAGGTCTGGCCGTTGCGTAATTCGATACCATTCTGATAAAGCTGCACATCCCAGATTTCCGTCCCGGCAGTATTGATATCAAAAAAATAAAAACCGCCAACCACCGATCCCGTTGCCCCGGCCGATCCGCCGATATTTAGTTGCCAGTAATCGGACCCCGATGAAAAATCGCCGTTGAACAGCATGTTCATCCCCGGCTCAACGAACCGGGTCATGACGCTTTCTTCGTTCGAGTAATCACTTTCAACTCCGTCCCGGTTCACACCAGTCACACGAAAATAATAGGTTGTTGCATTATCGAGATTCTTCAAATGAATGTAGGGACTATCTGTCTCAGCAATGACCTGTGTCGGGGAGGGATTCTTACCGCCGTAGATCCGATAGAAATCAAGCTCATTGTCGCCAAATTTATTGAACAGGAGCGTAACACGGTCCGAGCCGGATTCCACAACGAGGTAGGGCACTTTGGCTATACCTTTCCATGGGAAACGATAAACGCGGTATGTATGAATGTAATCCCGAAAATTCATCTCGAAAGCTTTTTTCCCATCCGGAGTAACTTCTGTTAATTTCGGCAACGAGCCGTCAGCCCAATTAATAAGCGTATTTCCATTCGGTAATCTCTGAACATTGCCCATCCAGCTCGTATATTTGTCCGGTGTATCCCGAAATTCCCAGACCAGCGTCGCGGTCATGTTCAGGGTATCCAGGACATATTCCACCGCCCGGGACACCGGTGGGTTATGCAAATTCCCATTATCAAACAGGGTATAATGTCCATTGCCCAGCGAGCGGATATCATGTTGATTGCGAAACCCGTTCAGCTCATCATTGACAAAGGTAAATTGATTGTGAGCGCCACCGAGGCGCCAGATAATCTCTCCGGTATTGCGCTTTATTTTCGTTATTTCACTCAGGTGCCGGCATGATACCAAAATATTTCCATCGTCATCAATATCAATTGCATTCATGTGGGGAAAACGGATATAACCGCCATAAAGATTTTCAAGTTCAACATCGCGAATATCATAATGATCCCATGCCCGCCACAGAAAAATCAGTTCACCCTTTTCGTTAAATTCCTGAATCGCGGTTTCATAGACAGTTGCATGCGGATTCGCACCAGCGAGATACTGCGTCATATCGACAGTCTCTTCCTTATGACCGATCATCAAATAATGACCGTCAGGCAGCATTTGAAATTCATGTTCGTCGGTTGTATAGCCGGCGCCCGCCCGCATAGTATCGATAATCGTATATGTTGAGTCCATTACAATAAATGCCTCACCCCCATTCCGAACCAGCATGCTCAGACGATTATGAGGCTGTACTTTAAAATCTCTGCGCCGATCCGGTGTACGGCGGTACCAGACCGGGAATCCGTTGTTATCCAGAATCATGTTGTACGGCTGACCGCCCCAATTGTTTAAAAAAATATATCCGGTATCCGGATTTTGGTTAATGGTGATATCGACCCATGGAAAATCCGACGGAACCGATATCCCGTTTACGACAACAGGGTCACTCTGTATCTCTGTCCCCTCTCCAACTGTTGTCAATACTACAAGAGCCGCTAATACGAAAAAACTATTGATATAATTCAGAATCCGCAATTCCACTCTTTCTTCTGTCTTTGATTTAATGTAACTCATTTTGGACTATTTATGCAATTCCTCAAACATTCCGAATAACACTTATCACAAATAGTTAAAACTGTACAAGAATGATACCAAGAACCTTTTAATTAATTGTTTTCTTTCCTAATTTGATATTATGCATAAGGATCAAAAGCCGATTTATTATTTTGTCATCATCCTCATCATCGTCTTCACTGAATTGCGGGGATTTGAGATTCGTGACGGCTGGTATTATATTGATGGTGAAAAATATTTCATCAAGGGAATCGGCTACGAAACTCACACGCGGCCGGGTCAGGTACCCTGGGAATACGAGTTCAATGCCGCTGTCATAGAATACGATGATGCCGGAGGAAGCCTGATCTCACTGCTAAACGAGGAGCTTAACGCCAGGCTAAACGGTCAAGGTGAAGTTGTGAATATCGCTTGCGTATCCGTCGCGCTGGCAGGAAACAGCCAAAAGGTGCAGTCCCTTATAATCGATGATTTAGACAGAAGCGACAATCCGGTTAACTACATGGTGGTGGTGGAAGAGGGGATA
>QNCV01000299.1 GCA_003645845.1 Fidelibacterota bacterium
ATACCTTTTACATACCATGGTTCCTGTATTGATAATGCCATCTCAAATAGTCTTAACATCTTCATCGCTTTCTCCTTTTTGGAAGAAAAAATACGACTACTTTCTCTATTTAAAAACCACATTATCTATCTTTACCCACTCAATTTGAGAAGGAACCAAAATTATGATATATCAATTGCAATAGGTTTCTTCTTACGGAAAAGCCAAATAACAAAACAATCCCCGATACTAAATAAAAAAGGACAGGTTGCCCTGCCCCTTTTATAATCATTATTTTAGTTCGTTTGTCAGCGTTTCTTTACCGAAATCCGCCGTTTGAACTCATACTGCTTCGCATCGGCTCTGGATGCGTCATAGACAGTGAGTTTTACCGTATAATCACCGGCTGTCATATAGGTATGTTTGGCGGATTTGCCGGCTGCTGTGATACCATCGCCAAAATCCCACTGATATACCAGATTCCGCTCATAGGGTTTGGGAACAGCTTCGAAGGTAGCCACATCCCTCGCTCCGCCAACAAATAACAAGGCAGGAGCAACTTTGATCTCTACTTCCGGTGCGGGCAGAACTTTGATTTTAACCGAATAATCCTTCGATTGACCAAATCCGACATTTTTATACCAAACCCGGAAAACGGCGGTAAATTCGCCGGCCTGTTTATAGCTATGCTCAACTGACAAGCCCCCGGCTTTCTCTCCGTCACCCATATCCCAATCGAAAGCAATCGGAACTTTGAAGGGATTCGATACAGCCGGAATCAGTTTGATTGTTTGGCCGAGATCAATCAGTTGGTCATCCGGCATTTTAACGACTGGCAGATCATCAATTGTAATATTCTGAGCAAAACTCCACAGATCGCCGCACTTGGCCTGAACCTGATAGTTTCCAGCTTGTTCAAACGATTTTGTCGCTGAAAGACCTTTAATGACAGTTCCGTCGCTGAAATGCCATTCCGTATCCTCCGCAGTCGGACTAATCTTCCCGGTATTGCTGAGTTTGTATTCCAGCGGCAAGCCTACAAAAGCCGCATCCGGACCGCTTATAGCAATCTCGGAATAATCCAGAATATCAACGGTCATACTATCGAGATCATAATCGCAATAGGTCAGGCTGTTATCTTCGACATACAGACGGACTTTATAAGAACCGGGGTCCCCGTATTGGTGATAGGCGGTAATTCCCTCGGCTTTATTCCCATCGCCAAAATCCCAGAGGTAGGTCTTTATATAACCGTCAACATCATGGCTTCTCTTCCCGGAAAAATTCAGAACCGTATTTATAAAACTGCGGTATGTTTTCACGGTGCCGGGTTTATCATTAATAGCAGCCACTTCAATAGCAGATGTGGGAGCGGCATTGATATTAATCACATGACTGGCCTCGGCATTATTGCATCCCTGATCGGAATCGGTATGAATATTTAGTTTTACCGTATAACGACCATGGGTGGAATATTTATGGATAATCGAATCACCTTCACCGGATGTTCCGTCGCCAAAATCCCAGATGTAACTGACAATATTGGAATTAGCGGCATACGAAGTCCTGGCATCAAAAACAATTTCTTCACCGACACATCCCTGCTCAACCGTCGTAAAATCGGCCATTGGCGCCGCTATCACTTTTACGGTAATTTCACTTTCCGATGTATTTTCACAATCTCCAATCTCCGGAACGGTAATCATCAATCTAACAGTGTAAAGCCCCGCTTTTGTATAAACATGAGTGGGATTTACGCCTCCACCCTGTTCGCCGTCTCCAAAATCCCATTCGAAACTCTTGATCAGGCGGTCACCACCCCGGGATTTAGAGCCGTCAAACTGAACAACCGTATTGGCACAAACGATCTGATCTTCACCGGCATCGGCTACGGGAGCATCAATCACGTGAATCAATAGATCGGAAATCGATGAATTGCAGGGTAAATTACTGTCGTCAGATACGGTCAAGCGGACCAGATAGTCTCCCCCACGCTTAAATGAATGAATCGGGTTAATGCCCTCGGCTGTTGCCCCATCACCAAAATCCCACAGATAACGCAAGAGGTCTTTTTCATTGTCCAGCGACTTACCAGCGTCAAACATAACCGGTTCTCCGGCACAAACCGTATCGCGATTTACCCGGACTACGGCAATGGGTGGTGAATTAACCTGAACCCGAATAATATTCTGCTGAACAGAATTTGACAGTCCCTGACCATCATCGACACGCAACACTACCGGATAAATGCCCGGCTGCTGATAAGTGTAGCGATACTTCATTCCGGCGCCAACATGACCGTCACCAAAATCCCATGAATAGCTTAGTCTGTCCTTATCGGCATCGGAGCTGTTGGAGCCATCGAAAAGCAGGGTTTGATTGCAGCTAATGATATCGTTCCCACAATCCGGTTTCGGCGGATAATTAACCGCAACAATTTGAGTTGTTTTGGAGGTCCCGTTTGCGGCGTTTGAATTATCTTTTACCGACAGGGTCACCGTAAATCGTCCCGGTTCTTTAAAACTGTGTTTGACAGTTTCACCCTGCTGTACCAGACTGCCGTCACCGAAATCCCATTCATACATTTCAATATTACCATCGGTATCATAGGACATCTTGCCATAAAAAATTACATTCTGCCCGGGGGCGACACGGGGAACCGGTGAAATATTTGCCACCGGTGGTGTATTTACCCACACAGTCGTCGTGTGAATATCCCGCGCTCCGTTATCGTCTTCAACAGTTAATTGAACCTGATAAACACCCGGTTTGTCATATTTATGAGTCACATTTTTACCATCGACCAGGGTGCCGTCACCGAGGTCCCATTTGTAACTGACAATTTTGCCGTCGGAATCACTGGAAAACCCGCCCCGCAGTCTGACCTTTTCCCCGATTGCAACGATCTGCTCCCGGCCCGCATCGGCAACCGGCGGATTGTTAATCGTAATGGCAACCGTCTGGGACTGCACGGCTGTTTTCGTTCCCGAGGCATCTTTAACCGTCAAGGTAACCTGATAGGTTCCGGGCGAAGCATAAACATGATCGATTTTCCTGCCACTGCCGGTCTGACCATCGCCAAAATCCCATTTATACTCAATAATTTCATCGTCACTGTCCGTTGAACCGCCGGCATCAAAGGTAACCACACTTTCATTCAGCAGACGATCACCACCCGCGTCGGGAACCGGTGGATCATTGACCCGGATCGGGTAAACTGTTTCATTGGAATTATTCATTGTTGAGGTATTGTCAATGACCATCAGTTTTACCGAATAAGTTCCTGGTTTGGCATACTGATGACTGATCTTTACACCCGCTTTCGTTGATCCGTCTCCCAAACTCCAGCGATACTCGGAGATTTGGCCGTCGGGATCATCGGAAGAAGAGGCATCCATGATAACCAGCTCATTCGCGGCTACCACTTTCGGCAGTTCCGCAGCCGCAACGGGAGGTGCATTCACTGTAATTTCTTCCCGAAGATAGGATTCTGCATTCGCAAGTTCCGAATCATCCCTCACCGTCAGTTGTACAGTATATTTCCCGGGTTGACTGTATTTATGACTGGTTGAAATGCCTTCGGCTTTTGCACCGTCTCCGAAATCCCAGCTATACCCGACAATCTCACCATCGCTGTCTATTGAGCCATTGGCATCCATTTCAACCGGTTCGTTGACAGCA
>QNCV01000300.1 GCA_003645845.1 Fidelibacterota bacterium
TCCCTTCGGTCGTCTACCCGGTGATATTGTTATCAACAGACCGAATGTGCGAATTTATTTTCCGCTGGCGACCATGCTGTTGATCAGCCTGCTGCTGACACTCATTTTCAGAATTTTTCATAAATAGTGCGGGTCAGACATAAAGCCTAAAATTGTTGAAACGATTTTAAGAGTCGGTTTTATAACTATGATCCACGAATAAACTGTCTAAGGTTTTTCTCAATAAAAATTAGTCCGGGACTTTTAAATATCAGATTATCAATCAATACTGGTATCCCAATTTCTGAAGCATTATATTTGACTCAAATCTGAGGTGAAAATGGGATTGAATACCAAAGACGAAATCATAAAAAACTGGCTGCCACGATATACCGGAGCATCCTTAAATGAATTCGGGCAGTACATTCTGCTGACAAATTTCAGCAATTATCTGGAACACTTTGCCCAACGCTTTAATGTTGAAATCCGTGGCAGAGACAAATTGATGACCAGTGCCACGGCCAATAACATTACAATGATTAATTTCGGAATGGGAAGCCCCATGGCCGCCACGATTATGGACCTTCTGGCTGCCGTCCAGCCCAAAGCCACTCTCTTTCTGGGAAAGTGCGGAGGTCTTAAGAAAAAAATCAAAATCGGGGATCTGATTCTACCCATCGCAGCAATCCGGGGTGAAGGTACCAGCAATGATTATCTGCCACCGGAAGTGCCGGCATTGCCCTCATTTCGACTTCAGCAGGCTGTCTCGGCCATGATTCGTAAACACGAAGTCGATTACTGGACCGGAACGGTATTCACCACCAACCGTCGGGTCTGGGAACATGATAAAAAATTTAAAGATTATCTGACTCGGATTCGTGCTGCAGGCATCGATATGGAGACCGCCACTATATTTACCGTAGGCTTTGTCAATAAAATTCCCCACGGCGCCCTGTTGCTTGTCTCCGATAGCCCCATGACTCCCGAAGGAGTAAAAACCGAAGCCAGCGATAAAAACGTAACCGAGAAATATTCGAAAATTCACGTCGATATTGGCGTCGACGCTCTTCTCGAATTAGCCAATCGCGGCGAATCGGTCAAACACATGCGATTTTAATCAAGCCCCTCACAAATAGCAGAGGAAAATTCATGAAAACATTTCTGACGATCACCATCTCAATTATCAGTATTATTACGACTCTTTCAAAAGCCCAGAATTTTTACCCCGTGGAAGTAAATTCGAAATTCGGATATATCGATCGGGATGGGAATTTTTCAATACCATTGACTTTTGATGATGCCCGCAATTTTTCCGAATCCCGGGCGGCTGTCAGAATAGGTCAGAAATGGGGCTTTATTGATCAAAGGGGTAATCTGATTATCCAGACAACCTTCGACGATTGCAGCGATTTCAATGAAGGATTTGCAGCAGTTGAAATAAATAATACCTGGGGATTGATCGATACATCCGGCAATTATTTACTCGATCCCGATTATCAGCGGGTCTACCCGTTTTCAGATGGAATGTCATTAGTGAAAATCAAGCGGAAATTCAGTCTGATTCCACGTCATCCCGAATTCAGATATGTAAATACCAGCGGAGAATTTGAAATAGTTACCCATTCAGCCAACGCCCAGGGTTTCTCCAATGGCCTGGCACAGAGAAAAAGAATCAAATTCTTTTTGATTCTGCCACTTAAAGAAACCTATTCGTTTATCGACAAAACCGGTAATATCGTGCTGGAGACAGATTATGAAAGTATCGGATCATTTCATAACGGACTGGCCGTATTTACGGACAATCAAAAAGCCGGTTACATCGATAAAACCGGAAAAGTAATCATTCCGCCAAAATTCGATGAGGCCCGGGGATTTGTCAACGGTTTTGCCAGAGTACGTTCCGGTGACAAGTGGGGCTTTATTCATCCTGACGGAAGTTATTTGATTGAGCCTGTCTATCAATATACCCTTGATTTCCATGATAACCTTGCCGCCGTTAAAATTGACGGAAAATGGGGATTTATCAATGCTCGGGGTAATCCCACAATTAAAGCTCAATATTCCAGAGCCAATAGTTTCCATAAGGGGCTGGCCTACGTAATCAAGGATTCGACAAGCGGCTATATTAATACAGAAGGAAAATTCATTTGGAAAAAACCCAAATAAAGAATATATGGCTCCTATTCATTTTACTGTTGGGATTGTGTGCCTCTGCTCAGCAGTCGGATTGGGTTTTATTTGACAGCACGGCCGGTATTAAATCTTATCGACAGCCCGCTTTAAACGGGCAGCCTGATACGTATAAAGCAGAAACCGTTTTAAACTGCCGTCTTGATGTTATTGCAGTAATACTGAAAGATTTTGAAAATTACCCGGCCTGGATGCCTAACTGTATTAAATTAGAATATATCAAATCAATTGATGATAATAATTTAATTCTCTACTATCAGCATCATACGCCCTGGCCGGTACATGATCGTGATGCAATTTTACATGTTGTGACAAATCTTGATACAAACAGGCAAGCCTTGTACATCACTTCTCAATCAACAAATGACAATCCTTTTCCACTCTCAGACAATCTGGTCCATATGAAAAAAATGGTGGCACACTGGCAGATTCGATATATTGATGAAAGCCACTCGGATATCGCATATCAGGTAATCAGTGATCCCGGTGGGTTGATCCCCACAAGCCAGGTCAATTATTTTTCACGTTATCTTCCTTATAAAACCCTGCTTGGTCTTAAAAGGATGTGCGAAATGCCTGAATATATTGAGATGGCAAAGAAATCGAAAGAGAAGTCGATTGTTGATACTTTTTCATCAGAGTTAAATCAAAGAAAGTGATACACAACGATTCAGAGATCGCTTACAGCAGATAGTGGTAAACCATCAGTAAATATTGTTCAGACGAATATACAAAGCTATCTCAGGAAGAATTGCTTTTTTTGATTAATTTCACATTGATTGGTAATCGATGTTCTTCGATAATTCTACGCACTACCCGCTCATTATCTTTCGTGCGAACAATTACATTCAGTTCCACCGGTTTGGGCCATAGCGTAATAATTTCGGCAAAGGTTTTTAGCCGTTCAATAAACGCTTCTTCCACTATGGATTGGGTGGTTTCAAATAAATAACAGCGGTATTTATTACCTTTCTCAATAATGAGATCGGGAACAAAGGCTTTCCAATATTTGGGGTGATCTTCATATTCATCAATATACTTTGTGTATATTTCATAATCCCTTTTTGTATAACGCCTGACTAAATACCGGAGCAGATTCATTTCACTGTACTTTTGTCGTGACCGTTTTAGTGAACGCCGCAAAACACTGATAACCCTTGCATACAGAATATTTAAATCAAAGGGTTTAACCACGTAATCATCGGCGCCGGAAACCAGGCCTTCGATCTGTGATTTCGGGGCGCCCCGGCCGGTAAGCATAATCACCGGTATGGCTGAAACAATCGGGTGATTCTTAAAAATGCTCAGTAAATCCATACCGTTCTTCCCCGGCAGATTAATATCCAGAATAATCACATCTGGCTCGTACTGAATTATCCTTTCGACGGCATTTGAACCGTCTGCCAGGGTCACTACATCCATTTCACGACTTTTGAAAAATTGCTCAATCACTTCACGAATTTCCGGTTCGTCATCA
>QNCV01000301.1 GCA_003645845.1 Fidelibacterota bacterium
AGTAATCATTATAATTTTTTTCACAGTTTCCTCCGTATTTTTAAAATGGCATTCCAAAAATAAAATGGGTTTTCCACCCTTCGGGTTTACCATAACCCGTATATCCCTCAGGATCGTTATCATCAAATCCGTAACCCAGATCGACACCAATCATACCGAGAGCCGGCATGTAGAAACGAACACCGAAACCGGCCGAACGCTTCAAATTGAAGGGATCGGTCGTTTTCAGGTCCATCCAGGTATTTCCGGCCTCGGCAAAAAGCAGACCGTAGATTGTCGGATTCTGGGAAATCGGGATGCGATATTCAAGGGTATATTTGAACATTGTCTCACCGCCCCAGTATGAATAGGTGCTACCCGATGCCGTCAGCGGAACCGGCGTGATAGTATTATCATCATATCCGCGCAACGCCGTACCATAAACCATTCCGGCACCGCCCATGATAAAACGCTCATCGGGAGGAATGATGGAATTGGATTTGATTTTCTGGATAACTCCAAATTCCACATGATTGAATAATACCAGTTTCCAGAGAGTGGGTGTATAAAAATCAAGGCTGAAATTGTTTTTTACGAAATGCTCTGTTCCGCCAAGGAACCAACCGGCTAAAGTGGCTGTCCAGTTCAATACGGAACCTTTGGTTGGAAATTCCGGAGCATCCCGACTATCGCGGGCAATGACCTGGGTCAGACTGACATTGGTCGTTTTATCTCTGCCCATTAGAACCATGCTTTTATAGTAATCACTCAGGTTATGATACTCTTTTTTTGATGCCGATAACATCCATGTTCCCCGGAAATAGCTATCCGGCCAACGGAAGCGGCGCCCCCAGCGGATCGAACCGCCTCGCTGGGTCAGATCATAGGGATAATAATAATAACTGCTGCTGTAGCCCCGTTCGGTATAGAAAAGGCTGCCGCCGACGAGATTCGGGGTATCAAACAACCAGGGCTCCGTAAAACTGACGGAGAAGGATTTATAAGCGTTGGTTCTGGTGCCATAAATACTGTAATTTGTTCCCTGTTGATAGCTGATCGATAATTGCTGTCCGCGGCCGCGAAAATTGTTGAATTCAACACCACCGCCGCCAATTAAACCGTAAGTCTGACTGATACTGAAAGATAAATTAGCCCTGTCTGAGGATTTTTCCTTGACAGTGATTTCGACATCGACTTCATCCTCATCTTTGGGAACAATGTCGGGCGTTACATCACTGAAATAGTTCATGATAAAGATTTCCCGCTGACTGCGGATCAGGGCTTCCCGGCTGAAGATATCACCGGGAAATATTTTCAGTTCCCGGCGGATCACGTTTTCATGAGTCCGATCGTTGCCGACGATATTGACTCTGTGAACCGATACCTGATGATTTTCGGTGATACTGAGCAACAGGTCGATTTCGTTTTCGCTGACGGGAATTTCCTGGGGTATGATATTGAAATACAGATAACCGCGGTCCATGTATAGACCATTGACGCGGTCATATACCGCTTTTTCGAGTTCCTCTTTATTATAGTAATCACCCGGTTTAATCCCCAAAACAAGTTTGAGTTGATCTGACGAGAACAGATTATTCCCGCTGAAGGTAATATCGTGATATTTATAGCGAGGACCCTCATACACGTTAAATTCAATATACATACGCTTTTTATCATCGGAATATTTGACCGAGTCACTGATAATTTCGAAGTCCCGATAACCCTCTTTATTATAGAAATCGATAAGTAGCTGTTTATCTTCTTCGTACTTTTCCTTATCGAATTCTCCCATCTTCAGAAGCCAGAGGTTTCGTTGTTTGGTCTCTTTAAGCACTCTCCGCAAGCGGGCATCGCTGAACTGATCATTTCCATTAAACTGAATTTTCTTGATCCGAACTTTTTTGCCCTCTTTTATGTGAAGAGTCAGATTTTTCAGATTTTCTGCTGCTCCCGGTGTGATTTCCTCGTTAACCTCAGCCAGTAAATATCCGTCATCATGATACAGATTCAGGATCTTTCGTTTGGCTTCACTGATCAGTGCCGGGGAGAGGACTTTTCCGCTGATGATGTTTAATTCTTCATCGAATTTGGATTTGCGGATTTTTTTATTTCCCTCAATTTCGAATTTGTCGATTCGGGGATATTCGGCTACCTCGATAATCAAGAATATTCCGGCCTCCGTGGCTTTATCAAGATACACCTGAATGTCCGAAAATATCTTTAAACTCCAGAGTTTTTTAATTGCATCGGGAATATCATCAAAAATGATCTCCTTGCCTTCCAAAAGACCGGATTGAACTTTGATACTGTTCGCCGAAACGCTTTCATTCCCTTTGACAGCAACGCCAAGAATTTTCAACCTTCGCGTGGTCTGACCTGATAACTGGGTGAATAAAAACAAAAACACTAACAGGAATACTTGCAGAGTTGGTTTGATTTTCATTGAGAGATTGTCTCCGGATTACGATTTAACTGATCGCTGATTTTGCCAAAACGTCTTTCACGCTTCTGATAACTCTCAACCGCTGCTAAAAGTTCCGGTACGCGAAACTCCGGCCAGTAAATTTGTGTCACATATATCTCCGTATACGCCAGCTGCCAAAGCAGAAAATTACTGATCCGCATTTCTCCGCTTGTACGAATCAGCAGGTCGGGATCCGGCTTGCCGGCTGTGAAAAGATAATCGGAAAAAAGTTTTTCATCGATGGATTCGATTGTGATCTTTTTATCCCGAACATCTTTTGAAATTGCTTTGACGGCTTCGACAATTTCCTGTCGGCTGCCATAACTCAAAGCAAGATTTAGGTTCAACCCCTTGTTGTTTTTTGTTTTTTCAACACCTTCAAGCAGTCCTTTCCGGGTACCGGAAGGCAGATTATCCAAATAGCCTATCAATGTCAGTCGGACGTTATTTTTATGCAGTTCATCTACCTCATTGCGGATCGTTCTCAGGAGCAACTGCATTAATGCGGAAACTTCAGATTTCGGGCGTGACCAGTTCTCAACTGAAAATGTGTAAAGTGTAAGAACTTCAACCCCCAGCAGGCCGCATTCCCGGACTACTTCGCGAACGGAATTAATTCCTTCGTTATGTCCGGCAACTCTTGGAAGACCACGCTCTTTTGCCCAACGTCCGTTACCATCCATGATAATGGCAATATGCCGGGGAATTTGTCCCCGTTCCAGAACTCTTCGTCGCAAAGCATCTATTTTTTTATCAGATTTTGTCATGAATAATACATCAAAAATAGCTTACGGAAGTTAAATTTTATCCTCTATAAAGTCAATGGAAAACAGTCTCGGGAATTTCCCTGTAAATTAACATGTTTTATTCAAATTTCTGGTGAAATCCTGTAAACCTTCAAGGTTAAATCGGTTAATGTCACGTCGCGACCAAGAATCAAGAATCAAGAACCATGAGCCCTTCGCCTTTTTCCTGCCTGCTCTGCGTAGTACTGCAATTAATAGACAATGCAAGGGTCTCCCGTTTTCTGATTTCTTCTGGAAGTTTCAGATGTTCCAAAATCCCGGGAAAAGTCCAATAAACTTGTCAGATTTAATCGGATAATTGACTTCAGACAGAAAATATCGGGAAAACCTGAGAGGTTTAATCAATTCTCTCGTTCCGAGGCTTCACAATTACCACGTTACAACATTCGTGACT
>QNCV01000302.1 GCA_003645845.1 Fidelibacterota bacterium
ATCCGGATATGACAAAAACATTTGATTGACGCGGAGTCGGACGCCACTGAATTCCATAACGATAAGCATCAAAACGAGGCGTCATCAAAGGACGTGTTTCAATTGCTCCACAACCGGTTCCAAAACCAAGAATCCAGAGTGATTCTGCTCTAGCCCAATTCATAAATTTTTCAATTACTTTATTTGCGGGTTGGTGTACAATTGGTTTGTCCTGACAAAAATAATCCTGCATCGGATCAACTTCAAATTGTTTTCCGTCAGGTCCTGTGACTATTCGCTTGTCTAAATCTTTTTTATTCATTTACTTAGTCCTTTTTTGCCCACTAAACACACAAAAATAATTCATAATACCATTTTAGTATATCCAAGTTTTGGGTAGTGTCTAAAAATTACAAATAATCCAAGCCTGTTTTAATCGCATTTAGATAGTTCAAAACATGCTCCCATTATTTCAAAACTTTCACCTTTAAATATTAAATATTTTTGCATTTATTTTAGTGTCCTTTACTGTGTTTCGTGGTCCAAGTTCTTTCTTACATCATCGATGTAACAATTATCGCAATAATTCCCAGAGGTAAAGCATATTTATAAAACCAGCGAATTGATTGTTCAACTCTAAATCTCGGAAATACAACTCCAACAATGACAGCCCACATGTAAATCAGAAATACTTTCAAAATCAAAACCAACCAATTGGTTGCTCCGCCAAAAAAGAGATTCATAAAGAGTACTGTTTTTGCCATTGGAAAAATCGATCTATTGGTTTGTAAAACTCCAAGAAATGAACTGTGATATTCGGTTGGAGGACCTATTGGGATTTCCTGTGGCGCCATCACAACATCAAATGGTGATCGCATCATCGATCCGAGAATAGCAATCATTCCCAAAATTGTAATTAATGGATTTGTCATCATTGTCCAGTTTTGAATTCCTCCCTGTTGAGCTGCTACAATTTCAGTAATGGAAAGCGTATGATATTGAATCGCCACTCCTAGAACAGCCATTATTAATGGAATCTCAGCAGCAGTTACCTGTGCTAATCCGCGACTAATTCCAATAGCAGAATATGGATGCCCACCTTCGCCTGCTCCAAGTGCCATCCCTAAGGTACCAAAAAATATAAAATAAAGTACCAGTACAATATCTCCTGAAAAAGAGAAGTTGCTGAAATATTCAGAACCGAAGATTATAGGAATAAATAAATAAATACCAATTCCTCCTGTCAATCGGAAAACCGGTCCAAGGTAAAACATTATTCCATGAGTTACACTGGATCTAATTGAATAGTTTTTTATTAAATCTATGTAAGGTTGGTAAAACCTAATTCCGTATCTCTTACCAACCCTGGCTCCGATTTTTCGAACAATACCCTGTATCAATAATCCAATATTGAAAATAATTGATATTGCTCCAAAAGCGTAGAGTATTTTAACTGGTTCAAATTCCATTATCTATCCTCCGAAAGAAATAAAATAAATAACTACTATAAAAACTATGATATGCAAAATGTATGTCTGGCCATTGCCTGAGTAGATTTTTCTTATGAAATCAGAGGATGAATGAGAAAAATCAGATAATATATCCCAGAATCTTGTCACGTAAGGTTGTGATAATGATCCCAAGGCTTTACGATAATGTGCAAAAAAGTTATAACCTACATGAGTAAGTTCAGGCCTGGATGGACGTTCAGCGGCATACACAATATTGAATTGTTTGACTTTTTGGGCTTTTCGATTAATAAACATCAGCCATAAAAATATAAGCATAAATGTCGTTCCGGAAATACGAAAAATCCAAGAACCATTCCAATATCCAAATTCTGTAATAGCGGTTCCACCTTCCCAGGTCAAAGCTCCGTTAGGAAAATATTCCATCAGAAAATTGCCAACAGGTTTCAAAACAAACCCCGGATAAGCTGAAAATACCATAATTACAATAATGATAATAAATTGTGGAATTAATAGTGGAATTGGCGCTTCTTTAACATTTCTGTTTTCATCTTTTAATTGTCCCAAAAAGACTGCATATATCAAACGAAAACAATAGAGAAAAGCAATCAAACCTCCGATAAGTACAACAAAGCCTTGAAAATACCATCCTTTTTCTAAAACAGCATTATAAGTCAGCCATTTTCCGCCAAATCCTGAAAGTGGTGGGATTCCTGCAAGCACAATTATACCAATCAAAACAGAAATAAAACTAAATGGCATTTTTGTGATCAATCCACCCATTTCATACATATTTTTTGTTTTCACACGCATTACGACTCCGCCTATCGCGAGGAACAACAAGGCTTTAAATAAAAAGTGATTCAAGGCATATGTAATGGAAGTGAGCCAGCCAAGATGTGTCATCAAAGCTAAACCAAACAAAACATATCCCAAATTTCCGACACTGGAATAAGCCAGCAATCTTTTTGCATCTTCCTGGTAAATTGCCAACAAATTTCCGATAAAAACAGTGATAGCCCCAAGCCATCCCAAAACATAGGCAATATTAACGCCTCCAAGTTTTGGAGCTTGAACCGCTGACATTAAGATTACCATTCCAAACATTCCAGCTTTCAGCAAAATAGCGGAGACCATTGGCGAAACATCGGTTTCAGCTTCACCATGTGCTCCGGGAAGCCAAATATGTAATCCAACAGTTGCCATTTTTGATAAAAAGCCAACTGCTAACAAAATGTATATAACACCTACCGATTGTGTAATATTTGCTAATGATGAAATAGCGAAGGTGTGCCCATTTACTGAATAAAGCAGTCCCATTCCAAATAACATTACAAAAGCGCCTCCCAGTGAAAATAACATGTAACTTAATGCATGAGGTTCGGATTTTTTACCACGAATAATGAGAAAATAAGAGCCTAAAGTCATCAACTCCCAGGAAGTAAAAAATTGTAATGTGTTTATGGAAATCAATAAACCCGCCATTCCGGCATACATTATTACTGCCATAGGATAAAAACCAAGACGTTTACCCTTTTTCATATAGCCGGGAATCAACAGTAAAATTCCACCGATTAGGAAAATTATGCCAAACATAACTCTGTAGCCGTGTAATTGCGGAATAATCAAATATGTATAATATGAACCGACTAAAATCACGAGTGTGTTTTTGATAAACACCGGCAAAAAATCTATTGCAAAAAGAAAAAGCACAAATAAAACCGGTAGATACAAAATACTTAAACTTGTTCCTGCCATTATAATGGTAGATAAATATCCACCGATTACTAAAATCCCAAGGGATGAAATTATAAGCGGAATCCATTGATTAATTGCTACTTTTAAATTTTCTGTAGTCTCTGTTTTCAGAACTTTTCCCAGCCAGCGAAAAAGATATATCGCTTCGAAAAATGAACCCAGTAAGATCAAAGCCGTCCAGAAATTCAAACCATTTTCCGCAAAAGTAATTACTAACTGCCATTTTGCAAAAAAACCGGGGAATGGAGGCAATCCAACAAGAGCAATTACAAAAACTCCAAAAATAAAAAGTAGAATCGGATTTTTTCGGATAATACTCCATTCTTCCAAATTATCCTTCTTTAATATACCGGCAATCCAGAATAGTCCTGCTTTTGCAATAAAATGATTAATGAATAATCCACCAATAATCAGTATCACGATTTTTGAA
>QNCV01000303.1 GCA_003645845.1 Fidelibacterota bacterium
CGGCTGATTTAAAGGTACCCAATGATAATCCGTACTATGAAGTCTTTGCCGCCTATACATTTTCAAAGAAGCGCGCTAATGACGCCGGGAGGTTTTCTCACACATTCGGAGCGGTCATCGGAAAACATCCTGAGAAAAAAGAACTGATGTACAAATTCTACTATGCCGGCGGAATCGATATGCGCCGCAACCTGATCTTCAATTACGAAGTCTATTACGATCCCTATTATGTGGAATGGTGGAACCGGAGAGATGGAATATTCGGTGTTTTCGAAGATAACTTATCAACCGATGAACCTGAAAAGCATTATGTGTCTCCATTTCATTTTGACATCGGATTTATCTACGCCATGACCGAATGGCTGCGCTTCGGGATTCATTTCCAGCCCTACATTTTCGGTATTTATATGAAATTCTGATTCTTCCCGCTTGATCCACAGATTAAAATGACAAACCCATAAACAGTGGTTTCAACCCCGGTGTTGAAACGGTACTTTTTTACTGTCGAAAAAAGCACCCAAAAAAGACTACGACTGGAAGAATCGTCAGAAGATTCCTCGGTATCACGAGTAGGAAACCTGTCAGGTTTATTGGAATATTGCCAACCCGGAACAGGTTAACCGACTAAACCTGACAGGTTTAAGCCAATCTTTCACTGGCTACGTCGTTACCGAGTCGTAACGAGATGAAAATTTCATTCCTCTGCTATCCTTCGGAATCTCTGATTCCGCCGATTCTTCAGGTCGGCTGAGGAATGATCGGGACGAGATTAT
The DNA here is from genome assembly GCA_003645845.1 of Fidelibacterota bacterium. Lineage (GTDB taxonomy): Bacteria > Fidelibacterota > UBA2242 > UBA2242 > UBA2242 > B118-G9. The sequence continues at coordinate 774 of QNCV01000303.1, forward strand.
GAATAGCCCCGGAATTTATTCCGGGGTATACGATAATATACCCCCGAAAAAAGGTTTCAACTCCATCAGGAATTTTATTGTTTGTATTTTAAAACCGAATGCATTATTATTACAAAAATTATGGCTGTCATCAGTACCAGGAAAATTTTACCCCGTCAAAATGGCATGATGCATCTGTCTGAAAAATACGACGAGCACCTGGTAAAGGCCGGCGCTGGCGCTCGGAATAAGACGAAAATTTACCGGGTAACGCTCTGTCGAAAGGCGGTCAGTTTGAGGTTTGACAATCGGATTATTGATGATTAATATTATTTCAATTGGCATGATGGTTACGGTATGGGAAAAGTTTCTATCCTGAATAATTCACCAGCGAGTTAAAATGGTTATTGTTTGATATTTTCAAGTCATTTTGGCAGCATTGGATTAATCCATTCCGGATTAAAATTTCCCGGTCAGGGTTTATTACTCAAAACACAACCATATTTTGGGAAAATGATTAGTAAAAAGGTTAGAATTTATCCATGGGAATAGACGTTACCCATGCAGATCATAGTCAGCATATTTTGTTTTTTCTTATGTCTGTTGTGTCAACCTAATTTCAACACATCTGTATTATATTCGAATGGTGTTTGACATAATCAACAACATCAAAACACTTTTTAAGCAGATGCTTAAAGGGATATGAATCGGGTAAATGCACCTTAATTTTAGTTTTAAGTTCTACAACCCGAGCGCCAAGTTTCAACAGTTTCAAACGCAGGGTATCGATGGTAGCATTCGCAAGTTCGGTTCCTTTCAATAACTGAGTTCGTAGTGTATATAGAAGGACGTATGCTGCTGAATGAAGAAATAGCCGGAATTGATTGGCGCTAAAACTGTGACAGGAGCTGCGATCACTTTTGGTGTAAGTTTTGTGGTCCTTGATGCGCAGTTCCATATTCCCACGAGCACAGTATATATTCTCATATAATACCCGGGCTTTTGCCTGAAGCATATCTGTGCTGATAAAACGGACATTTAAACCCTTTTCACTCAACTCTACTTTTGCGACCACCTTTCTGGATTGTGACCAACTACCAGCCTGATAATAAAAGGAGTGATACAATTTGACTTCAGTCTGTCGTTTCTCATAGAGTGCTTTACCGGTCTTAATAGTGGTTTGAACTTGCTCAAGCAGTATGTTGTTGGTGCTTAATCCGGTAATAGAAAATATGTTATTCTGTCTATCAACATATTCAAATAACTCCGGTGATGAAAAATGAGAATCGCCACGAAAAACAATGATCGTATCCGCCCATTTCTCACGGATACGCCTTACAATACGTTTAAGATAACTGACAGTTTCTCCACCGCTGGAACGCTTACCCGGTCGTAAGACAGCGGTTATAAACTTTCCGCTTATCCCTTCATACACGTGTAGCGGCATATAACAATAATTTCCATAATAACTGTTGAATAATGCCATTTGTTGGTGACCATGAACCGTGCTATCCGTATCATCAAAATCCAAAACAATGACTTCCGGAATTTCTTCATAGGAAGCAATAAAGTTATCGACAAATGCGTATGCGGCCCGAACCAAATCTCTCCTGCTAACTCTATTCTCTAATCGACTGATGCTTGGCTGAGAAGCTAAATCCAACCCTTCTTGAGGCAATCGCCCTACTGCCATCTTAATGGCCGGGTCAGCACGTAACATATTACTGTCATTGGCATCCTCATACCCGCAGGCAATCTGGTAAACACGTTGCCCGATTATCTCACTAATCGAATGGCTGATTGAATAGGAACGGCGGGTCTCTTTTATGTTTTCACTCAGAGACCGAATAATGCCAATTTGTTGTTCTATTTCACTTAATAACAATGCACCGGCATCACTGGTCACATTGCCACCATTAAAATCAAGATCAACCTTTTTCCCGCATATAGAGTCGTTAAGCAGATGCCTTTTTTTGGGTTCTTGAAAAAAATTACTCTGGAATGTGTCATTCTGTCGGTGTATATTTTGTTTAGATGTTTGCATGAGTTCTCCTTGTTATTTTTTTGTTTTAACTATCTAAATTTAACATATTTACGGGGAAATCGTGCATACTTTTTGAAAATGCTAGTGAATAATTCAGGTTAGTAAACTGTTATCTAATGGCCGGGCAAAAAAAGAACGCCCTTGAAACACTGACAATTGCTCTTGATAGTTGCAGGATGTATCATCATACTTCATTTCTCATCACTTTATTATGCAGTTTCAGAAATACCTTAGACTTTATTATTGAGAATACATCGGATAATGAATATTTTCAGACATTATATAAGAATATGTATTTTATCTATGAACAACCTATTATTTCTGAAGGTTACCGCCGAAGATTGGATGTGTTAATGCCAAAACTCCCAGACGTTGAACTTTATACTTTCGGTAAATACGAGTTAAAAATCAGGGGAAAAGTAATAGGGAAAGAAAAATGGCAGATCAATAAATGGCAGGATATCCTGGTCTATTTTCTGGTGAATTATAAACTGAAGCCGTCAAAAGATAGCATTCTGGAGCTGCTGAGTAATGGGAAGACTGGAAAGCATGTGGATAACCAGTTTCACCAATTGCTGTCCAATTTCAGAAAAGTGCTGAAACCGAAAATTGAATTTGACCTCAAGCGGCACCCGAATCAAATCAAAGTGGTTCCTAAATACCTGGTCTATGAACAACAGCACCTGAGTTTGAAAGGTGGTTTCCTGTATTGTATTGATGTGCTTGAATTCCAGGAATTATATGAAAAAGGGATGGATAAGAATACGGATGAAAAGGAAAGGATCAATACTCTCAAACAGGCAATTACACTGTACAAAGGGGAATTTTTACCGGGC
>QNCV01000304.1 GCA_003645845.1 Fidelibacterota bacterium
ACATCGTGGATGAAACCCATATCAAGCATACGGTCTGCTTCATCCAGTACGAATAGTTCAAGATTTCGCAGGTTTATATATCCTTGGTTCATGAGGTCGAGCAATCGGCCCGGCGTTGCAATCAGAATGTCCACGCCGTTTTTTAACGCATTCGTCTGGCGGGATTGTGAGACACCGCCGAAGATCACGGTATGACGCAGGCCTGCATATCTTCCGTAAGCCGTGAAGCTTTCACCGATCTGAATTGCCAATTCACGGGTGGGTGTGACGATCAGGGCTTTAATTTTTCTGTTTCCTTGCCGGACAGAGCGCTGTTGCGATTCCCCGTTCAGTTCTTTATATAGTATCTGGATAATGGGAATAGCGAAAGCGGCTGTTTTGCCCGTTCCGGTTTGTGCGGAGCCGAGCAGGTCTCTTCCTTCAAGAATGAAGGGAATGGATTGTTTCTGTATCGGAGTCGGTTTCGAGTAGCCTTCCGTATTGAGAGCTTTTCGGATCGGTTCGATCAGATCGATATTTTCAAATGACATATTAATGTTCCTTAATGGCAATCCGCTGAATGATTTTGTAAACGGCGCCATGGGTTAATAAAACCAGACGAGAAAAGGCTCTTCTCACAATTCGGGTGGGAAGAGCAGCGCATTAATCGAAAACGGGAAATTAAACTTCGGTGTTTTTATATTTGGATATAGTAAACGGACAGGAATAATTTCGGATTGTTATGGATTTTTGACTTTTACTCATTCTACTTTTTCAGTTTCAATTTTTCGTTGTAATTGCCCGGGCAACTACGCTATCTTTATCAAATTGATGAAGATAAGGTAATCTACGGTAAGACAGGCACAAAACAAAGATGATAATGGATTTTTATTATATGATGATAACACCGAATAGATAATAGTTGCAAATCTATGCTTTTTGTCTGGATTTATAATCTTTAATGGCGGCTTCGAGGGCTTCCTCTGCCAGGTTCGAGCAGTGCATTTTAACCGGAGGGAGACCATCCAGCGCCTCGGCGACGACTTTATTCGTGATGTTTTGGGCTTCGTCGATTGATTTGCCGATCACCAGTTCCGTGGCCATGGAGCTGGTGGCAATGGCCGCTCCGCAGCCGAAGGTTCGGAATTTCGCATCGACGATAATATTGTCCCTGACCTTGATCTGCAGCTCCATGACATCACCGCACATCGGATTGCCGACATGTCCGACTCCATCGGGATTTTCGATAGTACCAACGTTACGGGGGTTGCTGAAATGATCCATGACCTTTTCGCTGTATTGTTCCATTGTTTGATTTCCTTATTTGTTATAAAGTGGCGACATTGCGCGTAATTTTTGAATGATTCCCGGTAAAATATCCACTACCCGATCCAACTCTTCCCGGGTTGTATGCTTACCCAGGGAAAATCGCACAGAGCCGTGGGCGAGTTCATGGGTGAGCCCGATAGACAACAAAACGTGACTGGGCTCCAGACTGGATGAACTGCAGGCTGAGCCTGTGGATGCGGCAATACCGTACATATCCAGATTCAGTAAAATCGATTCACCCTCGATACCTTCAAAGGAAATGTTGATATTGTTCGGTAATCGGTCAACCGGATGACCGTTCAGGCGGGAGTCCGGTATTTTTTCAAGAATGGCCTTAATAAAATCATTTCTTAATTTGGTCTGGCGATCCGCTTCGTCAGCCATTGACTCCGTTGCTATTTCCACCGCTTTTCCGAGTCCGACTATACCGGGAACGTTCTCTGTGGAAGCCCGGCGCCGGCGTTCCTGATCACCGCCATGACTTTGTGGTGTTATTTTAGTTCCTTTGCGAATATAGAGAGCGCCGACTCCTTTGGGACCGTAAAACTTATGTGCCGATATACTCAGCAAGTCGACATTCAGGTCGTTGGCATTTACCGGAATATGACCAAATGTCTGAACAGCATCGGTATGAAATTTTATGCCATGTTTTTTTGCGATTTCACCGATTTGCCGAATCGGTTGAATGGTACCGATTTCATTATTAGCATGCATGACGGTTATTAATATTGTATCGGGGCGAATGGCTTTCTCCAGTTCGTCCAATTTGATCGTGCCGTGCTCATCAACAGGAACATAGGTGACGTCATATCCGTTTTTTTCAAGAAATTTGCAGGTATAAAGGACGGCATGATGTTCGATTTGCGAGGTAATAATGTGGTTGCCCTTATCTTTTAAGGCGTGAGCGATGCCCTTAATCGCAAAATTATCACTTTCGCTTCCGCCGCTGGTAAAGACAATTTCTTTGGGATCGGCGCCGATTGCACTGGCTAAAATCGTACGGGCATTTTCGATGGCGTTGCGAGTCGTCCTGCTGAGCGAATAAATGCTCGAAGGGTTGCCGTAATGGTCACTAAAGTATGGCAACATTGCTTCGACGACTTTGGGGTCGGTTGGACAGGTGGCGGCGTGATCGAGATATATTGACTTCATGAAACATCCTCTTTTTGAGCATTATTCCTGTATTGATTAACGAGATCCAGGAGAGTGTAATTATTTAAAGTTTTTGAAATTGATTGTTCGAGTTCAACCCAGACGTTGCGGGAAACACAGAATGAGGACCGGCTACAAACACTGGGTATTTGAACACATTCGGAAGGATAAAGTGGTCCTTCCAGTATCTGAATGATGTCCTTCAATGTAATGTCTTTCGGGTCTTTCGCAAGGGAATAACCTCCTTTGGCGCCCCGGGTGGAATTAATCAGGTGAGCCGATTTTAAAAGCGGAACCAGATGCTCAAGGTAACGCACCGATATATCTTCCCGTTTAGCAATTTCCCTGAGCAGTATCGGCCCATTTCCGTAGTTCAGAGCCAGCTGAAACATCAGCCGCGTTCCGTATTTTCCTTTTGTTGATATCCGAATCATGGTTTCCGCTTTATTGTCAGGTTTGCAATTATTCTATTCCTACCATTCTGGTAGGAATTTAAAATAAAAAAAATTCCAAAACAAGAATTTTGATTGAAATCGGAATGTCAGTAGAGCATTTTCAGCAATTCGGTCCGTATGATATCCGCGATGAATCGATTGCCGCGGTTGTTTAAGTGAACACCATCATAGGTCAGGATTCCTTTGTCCACATTTTCGGGATTGTTCTCCGAAAGGTATTTCCGGAATTCTTTGCGCAAATCAATCAGCGATATGCTCTCCTTTTCAGCAATATTTCGGCTGATCTGAGCGTATTGGTCAAGTTTGGAATCCAATGGATTTTCACCGGCTTTCTTTTCACCAACCACCGACGGTGTACAGAGGATGATATCGGCATTGGCGGCTTTAAGCTCCGCAATGATTCCATGTAAACCGGCTTCAAAATCTTCCGGCGTTGTCCCCACATGTCCCGGTAATATCCAATGCCATACGTCATTGATTCCGATGTAGATGATGACAATGTCGGGATTTTTCGACAGAACGTCGTCGGCCAGCCGCTTTTCAAGATCGGAGATCTTATTACCACTGACGCCGGCGCCGATTACGGTTATTTTTCGCCGGGGAAACTGTTTTGCCAGATCATTTTGGACCAGAGTCACATATCCATTCGGTTTGACGCCAAGTTCGGTAATGGAATCGCCGAAGAAAATAATTTTATCAGGCTTCGATTTACGGCA
>QNCV01000305.1 GCA_003645845.1 Fidelibacterota bacterium
GAATGAATTCCACACCTGGTCCACCCCGGATAGATGACAATAAAATATCCGTTTTTACCGACAGAAATTTACAGATTCCCGTCACACCCTCTCATGATTCTGAAATGCCCGATCAGGAATTGAAATATCAAATCCGCATTTTTCAAGACGACAACATCCGGATCATCGTTGCAGATTCCATAATATCGGCAACCACCATCCGCCAGGACACTCTCTTTCTGAAACTCGACGACGGTTTAACGGATAATCGGCAATATCTACTCTGTTTGCGGGCGTGGGACGGTGTTGAATACTCAGGGTGGAGCGATACAGCCCGGTTTAGTATAAATTTCGTTAATGATAAGCCGGAACCTTTCCACCTGATCAGCCCCCTGCGAAACGACACTCTCAAAGGCAGTCCTCAGCTGCGCTGGCAGGCTTCTAATGACCGGGATGTCCGGACGGGCGCCGACAGCATCACATACCGAATTGAGCTCTCTATCGATCCGGAATTCAATTATTTTGTAAGTACCATTTCGACCTCCAATCTGAAAATCACTCCACCAATCGACTTGTTACAAAACCACAAACAGTACCACTGGCGGGTATTTGCAACCGATACAAAGGGTGAACAGACCAAAAGCATAGAAAACGGTTCGTTTACGCTGAACACCGGGAATCAGATCCCGGCGATTCCAAGGATAATCGCCCCGCAAAACAAACAGATATTAACGCCAAATCAGTACATACTGTGGCAATTTGACGATGACCCGGACGGTGATCGTCTCTCTTTTACCCTGACCGTTCTCGATCACACTACCAAAAATGTGGTTTACGTGGAATGCATTACCGATTCGATGATGAGAGAGTCGCGCTTCGGCCTTTCCGAAGACTTTAGCATTGGATACAACAATCTGGTGCAAATGCAATTACGCCATATTGATCTTTCCAGGTTGATTGACGGACACTGCTACGAGATTCAGCTCGCCGTAAATGACAACTGGGGCGGTTATGTGTCAACGGCATGGGAAGACGCCAGCTTTCAGTATGATGATAATATTAACACGCCTCCCGTCGCTCCGGCCGGCGGCTTTTCACCAAAAGATGAAATCATTCATACCATCCGACCGGTGCTTAGCTGGGATCCCGGAACCGATAAGGATGTTCAGGATCGTTTAAAATATCGTATCGAGATCAGCCGAGATTCCATCTTCAGGGAGACCCGTTTTATCAGTCAGCAAAGCCGGTATGATGTAAACCGGGTACGTTTACGCACCAATCTGACGGAAAACAGTGTTTATTTCTGGCGTGTTTGCTCTATCGACCTCGAAGAAGCCCGATCGCCCTGGTCGATTACCAACAAATTTACCGTGAACCAGTACAACGAATCTCCCGAGGGAGTGTCTGAGCTATACACCCCGAAAGACCTCTCCGAAATAGATACCACCGCCCTGTTTGCATGGCGGCCGGTCAGCGACCCCGACCCGGGGGATTCGGTTCACTATTTAATCCTGATTGATAACAACAGCGATTTTAATTCTCCGGAAATTCAACAAAACCTTTTTTCAACAAAACATGCTTCATCGGGCAGTAAAAAGGACACTTTAACTTTTCCTGTGAACCTTATCACCGACAAAGAGACTTTGACGGATAACAAATTATACTTCTGGAAAATCATTGCCGTCGACGAATCAAATATTAAGTCCCCGTTGACAACCTTTTCCCGTTTCATTTATAATCCCGTCAACAACCCGCCCGAACAGGTGGCCGGCGGTTTTTCTCCGTCGGGAAGTATTATCGTTAATTCCAGGAGACCGATCTTACGTTGGAATCCGGCCGAGGACCCGGATTTTTCCGACCTGCAAAACACTCTTTCATACATAATTCAGCTCTCAACCAACCCCCTTTTTCCCGAAGATCAAACACAAATATTTCTTACAAATCCCGGTGAAACAGCCCTGACTATTGCTGCATCTCTGGAGGAAAATAAAAAATACTTCTACCGGGTTCAGACATCTGACCCGCACGGGGCCAAATCACAATGGTCATCTTTAAACTCATTTATCACCAATGAGATTCCGGAAGCGCCGGAGATGGTCACAGCGGAATTTAACCCCAAGGATTCACTCATCGTCCGTCGCACCGATCCAATTATCAGCTGGCTGCCGGTCAATGACCCTGACCCCGGCCAATATATGCGTGATATCTGTTATAACATCCGCTATTTCCTGACAGAAAAACCTAAAAAATGCTCCTACGCTAAAAGCGATAAGGGCGTGGCAAGTGTTCAACTGTTTTCCCTGAAAGAGGATCAATACTACGGTTATCAGGTAGCTGCAATCGGACCCGATGGATTGACAAGCGAATGGTCAAAAATAAACTACTTCGGGATTAATGCCGTCGATGACCCCCCTTCAGATTTTTCCCTTTTGTCACCACATTTCTACGAAGATTCGGTCCTTACCAATATGGAATTTCAGTGGTCGGTAAGTTCCGACAAGGATTTGGGCGGCGGCTTGCAATATATTCTCTATTACTCATCTGACAGCACCTTCACCACAAATGTTTTTAATGCAACCCTATCGACCAATGACAGCGTCCTGCTTAGCTACCGTCCGCTTTTACCTCTCGAGCGAAAAACAAAATATTTCTGGAAAGTGGTCGCCATTGATAACAGCGGAAACCTGACCTGGGCATCAAACAGCAACGACCGTCCTTTTGTGTTTACAACGATCGGGTATAACAGGTATTCCGATAATAATATTCCCCGTGAGTATTCGCTTTTTCAGAATTATCCGAATCCCTTTAACCGGCAAACCGTTATCAGGTACACCGTCTCCGAAGTCGGTCCTGTTGATGTGGTTATCTATGACGTCCTCGGCAAGCGGATCAGAACTCTGGCGGGTGGGCGCCATCCGGCGGGAGTCTACGAGGTTATCTGGGATGGCACCGACGACAGGGGCTCACCGGTTCCCGGCGGCATGTACATTTGCCGCATGACCGCAAGAAATTTCTGCGCCAATAAAAAAGTACTGTTAATGAAATAGAATTTATCTGTTTCCGTTGCGGATATTTTTTAAATATTCAATGTATTTACCTGGCAGCGACCAGTAGTACGCCTGTTCAATAATAAAATCCATCAAAGGGTCATTATACACATTTTTGTCACCGATATCCGTAACATATAAAAACGCCTTTGAAATCCGGCCGTCAAGAAAGTGAAGATTTGTAGTCAACTTCTCAAACCGACCGAGATTTTCGGATTCTTTTTTATCAAGAAGGAAAATATCTCTCGTTGAGAGGCACCAGACCACGCCCCAAATCGAGCAGCTATCGTCCTTTATAGCTGTAATTTTACCTTGCGAATTAAATGCAAACCGATAGCCCGGCAACTCGGCAATACCCTCATAAGAAACCCCCGGACAGATTTCCCTGACGATATCCTCGTTCATATTGTCCGCGTAGGCGAAATATAAATGGGAATCTTTCATATCCCATGCTCCCTGATAATTACCCCTGTCAAAGCTCCCGTAGAAAATATTAACAATATTTCCCAAAATGCAAGAGTATTGTCAGGAAAAAATCAAAATAAAATCCGATCGTATGGGTATTACAATTC
>QNCV01000306.1 GCA_003645845.1 Fidelibacterota bacterium
AAAAGCGTTTGCCCTTGTTAATCGATCATAGACCGAAAAATCATCCAGCAGGACCTTATTCCCCATGAAATCCCTTGTTGCGTAGGACCTTCCGGAACGAAAGGCCTCATAGACGGCCTCTCTCGTGCGGGCCTTCGCAAAGATAAACGTATTAGTCGCTGCCACCTCGTTTAGGTCATTTTCGCCTTCATAGTCCAGCTCGCCGATTGAATAGACTGGTTTCGAACGATATCCGCGACAGTATTCATCGAGGGCGATATCCCATAATCCACCCGGACGACCGATAGTTTTCATTCCCTCCCAGAAAATGGCAAAGCCGGTATAATTTTTGGTTTCGGTGATCAATTGCGGATAAGCATCGGTTTTGATATTAATGGATTGGGATAAAAAGGGAATTTTAACGGGCCGAACGAGAGAATTGGAGACTTCCGGATGGGCAAAATAGATCAATCCGCCCTTGCGGTTGACATAATTGATTAGCTCCTGATAAGGGCCCGGGCTTTGGTTTCCGTGATATTGATCATACTTATCAGGTAAAAATGGGAATTCCGCGTATAGTACATAACCGAAAATGAGGGCTGACAGAAATGCCCCTTTGCTGAAACGATATTTTTTTCGCTTGTGTCTGGTTATGTGAGCAATATCATAACGGCGGCGTGAGCGCTTGATAATATTGAAGAAAGAGATGAGAAAAATGATAATATAGAGAGCAATCATTGAAAAATACATAAAGTTTTCAGATATATATTTCATCAGGTCTTTGCCCGGTTTTTTATATCCGAGACCGCCGTTAGCAAGAGACGGAATATTTTTAAAAGCATCGACAGTATTGAGTCCAAAAACCAAAAAATGCGTATGCCAATTGCGGAGTTTCAGATTATTGTACATGGGTGAGCCCTCCCAGAAATAATAGGGCACGGCTTCGACACCGGGAATAAAAATAATATTCGGGAATATTTTATTGATCTGATCGATTTCCTGAAGATATTTTTCAACGCTATAAGTACTGATAGAATTTTCCTTAATTGACAATTTCAGAAATTTCTGGAAGGGCTGAATTCCGTATGAGACTTTCATATTATCGTGATCGGTAATAATTGCCACATCCAGCCCGTAGGTGTTGGCTATACCGGCCAGTTCTCCCATTGTGTAATTGCCACCACTAACTATGGAGTCAAAGTGAATGCCGACTTTGAGGCGCTGATAGGGACGTGATATCTGAGCCGTCGAATTAAGGAAGGAGAGGCAAATTAGAAAAAAAATAGTGGTCCGGTATCTCATAGTATTAATATTTGGTATAAATGTTTGATACCCGGTTAATATAACGTTTCAAAGAATAAAATTCCGCATATTTTATATTTCTTAATCCGATAAACCGGCACTCCCTGTCATTTTCAGCCAAGTAACTTATCGATTCCGCAAGTTGGCGATGGTTGTGCGATTCAACCAGAAATCCATTGACACCCTCTTTGATAATTTCCGGAACACCACCGACGCGGGTGGCGATAATTGCCAGTCCGCAGGCCATGGCTTCAACCAGGACGCGACCAAATCCCTCATTCAGAGATGTCAGAACAAGGATATGGTTCCGGGACATCAGCTCCGGGATATCCGTACGATATCCCAGAAATCGGATGTTTGTGAGCCGATGAGTTTTAACGAATTGTTCGGCTTCAGGGCGTAGCTCGCCGTCACCAACGACAGTCACTTTTATTTTCGATTTGGTTTTATTCAGTACCAGAAGAGCATCCAAAAGCATTTGCAAATTTTTAATCGGTACAATTCTGCCGACCCAGATGATTGAAGTGAAATCTCTATTTTGTTCCAGGATATTTTTTGAAGGGTACGGTTTAAAGGGCATCAGGTCGATTCCGCAGGAGGAGACCAGAAATTTTTCCGGCCGTGCGATTTTTTCACGAATATGATCCTGCCTACCAGTTTCGGTCAGATTCAGTATTTTGCAAGTGTAGTGCGCCATAAGTTTTTCAAATAATATAAATATTTTGCTTATAATGCGGTTATAGTAGCCGTAAAAAATGTGCCCATGAGGTGAATGATAGATTTTCCGAACACCGCAAATCCGGGCGGCCAACCGACCGAGTATTCCGGCTTTGGAGGAATTTGTATGAACAATGTCGGGACGGAACTGTCTGAATATTTTGATTAATTGAATAAACGCTGTCAGGTCTTTAAAAGGATTCAAATTACGGATGAGTGAGTCAATGCATTGCAGTGAAAAATGATGATTGTCCGCAAATTTTGAGGGTTCCCATAAGGGTTCGGTAGTTTTTCCGTAAATCAGCAGGACATCATAATATTTACCGCTTAAACCGGCTGCCAACTGCAGGGTCAGTTCCGCTGATCCGCCCCGGTCAAGGCGGGTGATGACAAGAACAACCTTTTGTTTTTTCTTCGTGGGTTCAGACAAGTTCGTCGATGATTTTTTTCACCCGGGAAAGGATTTTATGATTAATCTGAGCGTGGGGAGGAATCAGTAAGAGATGCTTGGCAAGGTATGTTGCATGAGGATACGGATCGTTGCCTTCAATATTTAGTTCGGGGAAAATATGATGAAGCGGATAGTCGTACAGTGTTGTGGTTTCCAGTCCGATTTGTTTCAATCGATCGATGATTGTGGTTCGCAGCTCCAAATTATCAACCACGATCGGAAATTGGTTGAAGGCGACATTTGCTTTTTCAGGAATTTCAGGAACCTTAAAACCGGGTCGACCTTGAAATATTTTCATCAATTCAAGTCCGTTTTCCACCCGTTTATTATCCAGGTATTCGATTCGTTTCCAAAGATTGATTCCCAGACTCGCCTGCATGGTGGTGTATTGAAAAGAATCGAAATGCGTATGCAGGGTAGTATATTTGAATTTTGAGATGAATGGATTCAGAATTGTATAAAAGAATGGTCGCACTGCCAGACTTAATGCAACATATTTTAAAAACATGATGAATTGTGAATGCGCGGGTAGGGACATCAATTCCCGGATATATTTTTGGAACAGGTCATTCAGTTCCGGGTCTTTCCAGGTAATAATTCCTCCGGCGAGAGTTGAGACGTTTTTACCGCGGTTCAGGGAATAAAAACCAAAAGGAGCGCGGGTTCCGATATGGTGGTCATTGACCGTTGTTCCGAGCGCCGAGGCGCCATCTTCCAGAACGAAAACATCGGTTCCTTTTGTCATTTCCAGGAATGCATCGACTTCACAGGGGAGACCGAACATGTGAACGGGCATAATCGCCAGTGTCTTATCGGATAATTTTTCTTTGACTTTTTCAACAGAGAGATTAAAAGTTGCCGGATCAATATCCACCAGGACCGGTTTGAGTCCGGCGGCTTCAATCGGCAGCAGCAGCGATGGCGCCGTGTAGGCGGGCAGAATTATTTCCACCTGTTCTTCCCGTTGTCGCTGCTCTTTCAGTACCTTGTAAATAATGAAATTTGCGGTTGTTCCGGAGTTAACAAGAGCCAGATTTTCCACATTAAAATAGGATTTTAGAATATCGCTGTATTTTACGAACACTTGTTTACTTTGAAACAGCCCCAGTTTGGCGAAGAAGAGATCGGAAAACCGATAGGGAGTACC
>QNCV01000307.1 GCA_003645845.1 Fidelibacterota bacterium
AAGATGTTGACCACGCCGGAGTAGGCAGTCGCCTTCTCTTCATCGCCCCCCTGGTTTCTCTTGATGTAGCCAAAGGTATAGCAAACCGGATTTTGGTCAGGGTTTGCCACCTTGTCCTGGCTTTGCCCGGCCGCTTCGGGCGTCTCGTAGAGCTGCGCGGCGTAGGAGCGGGCCGCGCCGTGCAGACTGGTGCCGGGGATCTTGGGAATGCGGGTGCCCGGTTCGCGCACAATGCTGTTGTCCACCCGGCCCAGACGGTAGCCACCGGTGCCGATGTGGACTGGATCAGTGGTCATTAACAGGTAGTGTTGGCGTTTATAGGTTGCCATTTTTTTCCTCCTCACTCTTTCAGGATTTCCATATGCAGTTCGGCCAGGTCGGTTAGTTCGCCGTGCACGCCGGCCTGGATGAGTTTCTGACGCCACTCCGGGGGAATGTCGCCCCAAGGTTGGCCTTTCGGCCAGTCTGCCCCGGCCAGGGTGTCGGCAACGAATTTCTTAAACACCTTGTCCCTTGTGGACCTGCCGTCAAGGTCTTGGCCGTACCAGGCCTCGCGGGTGGTGTCGATGGTGCGGATCACCTGATGACGCTGGGTTTTAGTAAGGTGCTTCATGTGTTCCCACAATTTCTCCAGGCGCTCTAGGTCTTCCAGGTAATAAGGTCGAGTGCGCCGCGGACGGCGGCCGTTTTCGTCGTAGTGGATCTCAAAACGACGGGCGGTGGTGTCGAGGAATTCGAAGTCGAAGGTGGAAGGCCATAGATACGTTATTTCACCGGAACGTAAATCAGCTACATGGACAATCCAACCATCACGCTTCTGTCCATTATCTGTGGGCCAGGTCACCTTGACCGTGCGACGGTTGCCTGCATCTGCTTTGCTGTCATCGCCTTCTGTTTCCACGAAAAAATAGGGATACCAGCGGTCCTCTGTTGTTCCATCTCCCATTTTTGAAGGGATACACCACTGTATCTGATGGCCGTTGTATTCGAGTTTTAATGCTACGTCATCTGCACTTGTCTGGATCTCTTTGACTGTCCATGGTTGTGGCTCTGTTTGATAACCAAGCATTGCCCGACCGGCATCCAACAGGGCGCGAATGGGTGTACGGCGGTGGGCATAGACACAACCCAGATGCAGAGACAGGCGATTACGCACCTTACCCATCTCACGCTCGTATTTCTCTTTGATGCGTTTTATCACCTCTAACGACTTCTCGGCCGGGACCAGAGCCACAAAAGTGCGCGGCTCGGTCAGGATGGGGATAGCAGGGATGTACCGGTCCGGTAGTTCCTGGACATCTTGAATCGTGATGGTTCCCCATACCTTGTTTTTGGCGCCGTAGCCGACCGCTTCCTCCGCAGTGAGCACTACACCGCTTCGAAGTACCTCTTGCACCGCTTTGCCCAGTTGCTGGTTTCTGCTCAAGTAGTCTAAGTTTTCGGCGGTAATAAACCGTTGGTTTTCCTTGTCCCATACCACGCTAAGTTTCACGCCACGGGGCAGCACCAGTTCGTAGGCATGGTAAGGGCCTAAGGTGTCCCTAGACCGTCGGGAATGCAGAGCCCCTCGGATTTCAAGGCGCGGACCAGCCAAGCCGAGTACCTGTCCCACCAACGATTGAAACAGGTTTCTATCTCGATCAGTGGGCAGTATCTCCTGCCAAAAATTGCGGTTCGTCTCCCAGGTGCGGCGAATGCGGGCCGGGGAAGGTTGCTGGCGCATCAGAGATAAAGCAAATAAATGTGCTTGCTCTGTGTCTTGATTTAGGTCGGTGTCGCCAACATACAGGTTGTATATATCTGGAAATTTGGTCAATCCACCGCGCGTATCTCGTAGTAAAAGGTTATCTAGCAATGGCACCCATCTGCCAAATGTTTGGTTTCGTTTTTGTGACGAGAGTGCTTGCTGGATTTCGGAGAGAAGCTGAAGGTAATCGAAACGATATTTCGCGTTGCTTCGCCCTGGATCTATCAAATTCCGAGTTGATGGGTCAAATGCCATGACGCTGTTAAATGCTTGGCCGGTCAGCCAATGATCTAGCCCAAATTGGCCCACAATAAGTGCCAACCGTCCATTTACGTCAGATACTTCGTCAGTCCAGACTGTTGTTTGGAGTTTGCCTGCCCATTCGGAAGCCCGGTCAACACGGCGGCGTTCGCATATGCCGCAAACATTGCGTTGCAATGCTTTTTGGTTGAGCGGCTGACCATTTCCGGCATATCCTTGTGGGCGTACGCCACACACAGTACAGATATCGGTCCTTTCGCCATCTTTAAGTGACTGCCATATAGAAGCCAAGGCTTGCGGATTTGCCGAAGGCGGCGGCAATTTCTTGTTCACCAATTGCCCAAAGGAAAGCATGTTGCGTGTGGGAGGCCTCAACTCTGGCGTAAATTGGCCCTCATTTTCCAGTTCATCTTGTGCGATTTCTTGCAAACGTATTTGCAAAGTTCCTTTCTCGAGCGGTGCTTCGAGCAAGTTGGGAACATCTGGCACGATGAACAAGCTGCCATTTTCATCACGGTAAATCTCTGTACCAAGTGGATAGTCGTGCTCGAGAAGTTGTTGTACAGCATCCAGTGCGCCTTTGACGGACTCTTTACGGCCCAGCAGATCGGTCAATTTTGCCGATTTGCCCCAAAATTGCAGCCCATCCAGGCCGACGCGCAAAATCCGCCAATGATACTTTTTCTTTACATCGCTTTGCTGTGGATCTTTCCAACCGCGCAACAAGTTTTGTGCCAGCGCTGCCTTGAGAAACGCCACACTGGTAGCGGTCTGGTCGAATAACGTGACATCGTTGATAGGGCGCCGTGTCTCTGCAACACTCACTCGAAACGCCTTTTCTATCTGGGCTATCAATTCACCTCGAAAAGTTGACCAGTCTACGTTCCCATTTGGTCTCTGCAATTCCCTCTTTAGTCCTTGAAGTTTGCTTTGCAAAAATTGATACAAGTTGCGCCGCTGGCTTTCTACTTCTTGTAGGTCAATAAGTCGTTCATCCCCAGCCGCAGTGGAGAGAAAAACGTCCTTCTGTTGCCCTGGAAAGAATCTATTGAGAACGCCTTTTTCTGTACTCGAGCCGCGCCCGTGAGCATCCTGCATCAATCGTTGCAATCCTGTTGGTGCATTGCGATTTCTGTGTTCCTTAATCAGGTCAAAAATACTTAGAGAACTCGCTTGTAATTCAGGAATGCCCAACCGATCCCAGATTTTTCCCGTCCAGTCATCCGTAAGCAAGTCATACAAGATCGGGAAGTCTTGCTTCAAATCTGGCGGAATTTGGATATCAAGATTGTGATTACCCCTCAAAAAATCTGGATGGAATTTCCCAAACATATGCAACCATGCCGCCATCTCCGCCAGGAGCAGTGAGTTGCGTTTATCCGCCAACACAGTCAAGTCAATCGTCATTAGTCACCTCCTGAACAAGTTGTTTGGCCCGGGCAATGATTTTTTTTTCGGCTGTGGTCAGGGTATCCTTAGCATCTTGGGCATTGGGCAGTCCTTCAGGCAATGAGCCAGGCAGCGCATTGGGGTAACGGGTGGGGATATAGAAACGATCCAGCAACTTTACCTTAAGCG
>QNCV01000308.1 GCA_003645845.1 Fidelibacterota bacterium
AGTTATGATTATTTTATATCCGGTTGTATTTTCAATAACAATGATGCTGCAGTGGGTGTCTCCGGTATATGGGAGAAGAATATTGTTATTGGGCCGGGAGGATTGATTAGTAATGACACCTGGGCGGGGGCATACCAGATTATCAGGAATAACATTTTATGGTTAGCAGGGGCAGTTCATCAACCTGCGATTGACTCTGTAATTGTCAAGAACAATTTGGCTACAAGAGATGGGGTTGGATATTTTACACGAGCTTATAACCCAATTGTTATAAACAACACCGTTTTGGGATTCGATGACTATTATTATGAGCTTGAAGCAAAGATTTTCAATAATCAATATCAGTTTAACGACGCAATAATTGCTCGTTGCGACACAAATTATACCGGCTACAATTGTATTATTCCCCCTACCGATGCTGTTGATTCACTTATCGGTTGGAACGGCAATATTTCCGCCGACCCTATGTTCGTCGAGGATTACGATTTCTACGGAGATAGCATAGTCGATGTTCATCTGCAATGGGGTTCGCCTTGCATAGATGCCGGTCATCCAGATACGCGCTATAACGACGTTGATGGTAGTAGAAATGACATCGGCGCTTACGGCGGCCCGGGAGGAGAAAGCTACTTATATCTTGACCTTGCACCGGACATACCCGACAGCTTTACAGGCTACGGCGACTCGTCATATTTTCATTTGAAATGGAAAGCCAATACCGAAACAGAACTATCACATTACAGCCTGTATGCCGGTTCCACGCCGGATTTCATAATCGATACTGGTAGTCATATTGATGATATTTACGCACCGGACACGTTTTATGCATACGGCCCACATACATTTGGGACTTCTCTGTATTTCAAGCTAACCGCTTCGGATACCACCGGTCATGAATCCGAACCTACCGAACCACTCTATCTGATAGTTGATGCAATTCAAGAAAATAATGTTATCAACCGCCCAACTAGACTTGCTCTTATGGGCGCCTTTCCCAATCCTTTCAATGAATCAACAAGGATAAAATTCCGTCTTCGTAGTTCCGGCTCGCAGGTCGTAACACTTCGCATATTTGACAACCGTGGCAATCAAGTCAGGAGTATGGAAGGCACTTTTGAACCGGGTTACCATGAGTTCCCCTGGAACGGCAAAGATAATGAAGGTAATCAATTGCCATCGGCAATGTATTTCCTGCGTCTTTCGTCAGATGGGGACGTAGCTCTGAGAACGGCAACATTGATAAAATAGGAGAGAAAAATGTCGAAAAGGATGTTCTTTTTATTGGCGGTATTATTAGCGGTAACTCTTCCGTTAGAAGCGGAGTTTCAGGTTTGGGGCGGCTCGTATGGAGGAATCGATGATACTACAAAAGCTAATCTACTCGATTCATTACGATTCGATTACATGTTTTTCCCGGACGTCTGGAGCGGAGATACGACAGATGCCGATTATGCTTTTCCACCTATTTACCATAGTGCTCAGTGCAACCTTGATACGTTAAACTCAAGAATGAGTTATGAGATTAAAATTATGGCTCAGCAAAGGCATTGCTATGACCGAAAGGGATATTTAGATGGCTATGAAACAGGCCAAGGAAGCGCTATTCTCCGTGCCGCAGCAGCACATTACGAAAGCTGGGAAGCGGAAAGCACAACCGTTCCTCCCGAAATACCTTCTCAATACTTATTTAGGACATGGATTAACGAAGAGGGTAGTTTCTGCACAGTTATTGATTCTTTCGTTCGTTGCACGGGGGATACCGGAGTGGCTATAATTGCACCCATCGCATATCATAAAGATACCGCCGCCTTCGACGACGTTGACCATAAAATGTCGCGCCAATACGGCTATTACAAACAGAACGACGGTGGCGGGCAGAACTGGCACAAGTATCCAGTTGGCTATCCGGTAGATGGTGATATCCCGGTAGTGCCTTATACCCTTTCCATATATTTGCGTGCGGACTCTACAACATTACCGCTCGATTCTCCCGATGCACCAATACTGGCTTTTGGGGTCTGGTTCGACCATATAAGCGGCATGGGCGACTCTTCAAACTACGATTCAATGTATGTAGCGGAAACTCTGACCGTTGATAGCCTTAGGAGTTGGGGGTGCCTTTCCGATGAGTTCAAGCGAGTATATCTAAGATACGATTGGCAGAGAGCGTGGGAAGATATATATACCGGGTCTAATCCGGATGTTTATAAGAAGTATATGTTTCACCATTATCGGGTCTATTCATTGAACAATACCGCCCAATTCGACATCGACCGCATTGTTTGTTGGGATGAAAAAGTTGAATTCGTCAATGATAACGGTTGGGGGAAATATATATTCGAGCCGGAAGAACTAATACCTGATTCCGTGATGCAGGACTCTATCTGGTTTATGGTAGAAGACCAGATAAACGATTTTTACAGTCCTGGAGACACGCAAATATACGGTCTCGCCGGTGTAACAGAGCAATCTCGCTTGCCAAACCAATGGGCAGCGGCAAAGAAATTTACGGAGTTTATTGATACAACCTTTGGCTTAAAAAGCGATTTCATTATGGCCTCCGCCCCACCGGAATACCTGTATTCATATTTGTATTATACACGACCGACCTACAATAGAAGGAATACATATAGGTTTACCAAACCGGATTATATCGGGGCGGATTATACAGGGATAGATACTTCTGACGTTCTCTCTTTCCAATATGCTTTGAATAGAGAGATAGAAGAATTTGACTATTGGAGGCAAGCCTGCAAAGCCACCGATAACGGATTCGCAATGGAAGAGATTACTTCTAATGCTAACGCTATGACCAGTGACAATAAACGCGTAATCTATCCTCAAGAAGTAGCGGTACAATGCTACCTTGCTCTCGCTCATGGAATAAAGAGTATCGGAATTGCACCGTTATTCTCAAGTGGTACTTCCGCATGGAGTCGAGCTATGGACTCGGTAATTGTCGCCGGGAGTGGATTTGAACTAACGGGGGAATTATCCTATCTTGGTCAGGAAACGAAGAAGCTAATTGAAGAACTCAAAATCATTGGGCCGATACTATACGACCTTGATTTCGATACGGCGTTCTGCGCTGTTTGTGGAGGACATACTGTGGGAGATGTCGGTAGGACAATCCCGGGCGTAGCATTTCTAACCTTTGATTCCTTGGTTGGTTATGAAAATTCAACGGGAACAATACCCATTGACACAAACTGTATTGAAATAGGTTTCTTTAACGCTGGCGGAGATACCATAGGATACTTTATGGTCGTAAATAGAATAGCAAATAAGGATTCGAGATTGCTGATTTTTATCTTGCAAAACGGTTTCATATAATTTAGATTGTCCTCACAATAAATTAGATAAGAAGGACAATGTGAAAGCAAAACCCAAAATACAAAATTCATTATTAAACGGCTTCATGAAAGAAGTCCCTGAAAACATGTTTTTTAACCAACATAAGCAAGACTATCGTTTTCGCGTGCGCGTTCGGCTATCGAATCCAAGTTCGGCGAGATGAAACGGTGGAACGGGCTCAGACGCGCTATTTATCGGGGTATCAACCGTG
>QNCV01000309.1 GCA_003645845.1 Fidelibacterota bacterium
CGTATGATGCCGGCAGTCCTATTTTAAATGCCATAACCGGAGCCGATTCGCTCATTTATTTTGCTTCAAACAGAAAAATGATTGCCATAAACAGTAAAAACGGAACGAAAATCTGGTCTTATGGCGCTGACGGTACCATTGAATGCCGTCCGGCAATTGAAGATGACAAAATAGTCTTCGGCTCCTGGGATACGAAGGTTCATTGTCTGAATCGGTTTGATGGCACGCTGTTATGGAAATGGAACGAACAAACCAGTTTCTATTATGCTCCGGCCGCCTGCTGGCCGGTGACGACTCATGATCGTGTGTTTGTCTCCGATCCGGCTCGCTATATGTACGCGATCGATCTTGAGGACGGAACCACAATTTGGAAAAGTAAATCGCCTGAAACATGGGAATCAATCGGGATTTCCGAGCGCTTAAATCAGGTATATATTCGATCATTGGATGGTAATCTTTATGCGTTTTCAACCACTTCAAATAGTCAACAACAGCTATGGAGCGCTCCGGTCGGATATGGCTGGGATTCGACTCCTTCAATGCCGGTCGGAGTCAGAGGAGCTGTAATTTCAGGCGGGAAAAATGGTTTTATTGTTTCGGTTTCTCAGGAAAACGGTCAAATCGGATGGAAATACTGGGTGTCACACAGTTATGTCACCACGGTGGCTCCTGTTGACGGAGCATCCGTTTTAGCCGCCGCCCTTGACGGAACAATAATGCTGGTCAAAGCGGATCCTTCTTTGGCTGTCGGTCAGTCGGATCAAATATTGCTGCCTTTCAAGACGAAATTAGGACCGGTTTATCCGAATCCTTTCAACAATATCGCAACAATCACGTACTCTATCGAAGGGTCTCAGGAAGTTCGTATTCAGATTGTCGACCTACTTGGGAGAAATATTCTTTCCGTAAAGAAATATCATGAACAACCCGGACAATATCAGTGGATCTGGAATGGTAAGGACTCCGGCGGTCAGGAGTTATCATCGGGATTATATATAGTCAGAATGAATTCAAAGAATTACATCGGTACGAACAAATTGGTGTTTCTAAAGTAAAAATGCGATAACACAATGGTAAATGCCAAAACAATCCAAGGAAAATGGAAATGAATGCATTATGGGGATGTTTAACAGCAGCAATAGGTTTGATCATGTTTATATGGGGGCTCCGCAAAAGTGAGTTCATAATCTATCGTATTCTCGTTGCTCGTTCAAAGATTTTGTGGGGTGAGAACGTCCACAAGTTCTACCAAGTCGTAGGCATAATGGTTGTTGTTTTTGGAATATTGCTGGTTCTGGGGTATATTCCGGTGAAATAGAATGCATCTGACAAATCGCTATACTGGATTTTTGCTCCGCTTTGCTTCATAAAATCCAGTAATATTAAACGTTTTTACCCTATATCATTCGACCGAAATTTAATAATAAAAATTCAGAGTAACGCCGATTCTATTCCCGGTGAGATCAATACTGTCCATTCCGTAGTCTTTAAACCGGTCAGTGACGGCATCCACATCCATCAGTTGCATATCAAGGTTCTTGCGGCTCCATTCAAGAGCGACGCCAAACAATCTGACCGGTCGAATCTCAAATCCAATACCGTAAATAAATCCCCATGACTGGTAAATGGGACCGCCAAGTGATTTTTCACCGTGGTAAGCATTCAATATTAACAGATTATAGCCGAAACCAACGTCAAAAAAGGGATAAAAAAGCGGATAGCGAATCGGGGCAATTCGAAGGTCCAGTATGATTTGAGGA
Organism: Fidelibacterota bacterium; assembly: GCA_003645845.1. Lineage (GTDB taxonomy): Bacteria > Fidelibacterota > UBA2242 > UBA2242 > UBA2242 > B118-G9. The sequence continues at coordinate 1,761 of QNCV01000309.1, forward strand.
CTCCATGTTACCAGATTATACCCTGAATTGTTGCCTTTTCCTATTCCCGAAAACCAGTCATCCAGATCAGCCCGGAAAAGGCCCAGTCCGAATTCGAAGCCGATATTATCTTCGACAGAACTTGAATTGTAAACCTCTATCCCCTTGAATGACTTGATGTTAGAGTAATTTGTACCGGTAGGAATAATTTCTTTGAATAATTTATTATGATCATTTGTAAAAGCATTTATTGAACTAATCAGATGATTGATTTCGTTCTCAGAACCTGTAACAATATATTTCAGACGAAAACCTTTGGAAATAGACCGTTTTTGTTTTTTAGGCCGCTCGGTAATAACGGTAGGTTCAACGATTTTTGAAAGATTGATATTTATATCCAGTTGCTGCTCTTTACTGATGGAAAAATGTTTTTCCAGAGGTTCGTACCCGTCACTCTCCGCTCGCAGAACATAGTCTTCTGCCGGTTCCAGTTCAATTTTAACGGGTGATTTACCCATATAAATACCGTTGATATAAATTGAAGAATAGGCTGGATCCACCGAAATACTTACGGAAGCCTTTTTAATTTCCGCCTGAATATCCAGGCCGGATTTTCCTGAAATCTTCATTGCAATTGAAGGTATTGCTTTTGTCAGAACAATTCCCAGGGTTCCTTCGACATCTTCGATAGCGGTTGCTTCGATTTTACTGGTTTCCACATCAATTAAGCGGGCGCTTACCGTGTAAAGTTCCCCAATCTTGCTGATGGAACCGGCGATGATTTTTTTTACACCTACAAGGCGTCCGATTTCGATGGCACACTCGTCGCTGGTACAATCTTTCAGCTGGAATTGCATTTCGTCGAGAATGCGATTCATCTTCTCCCGCTCCATTACCTCGTAAACACCGGCATTAAATATTTCAATGCGGAGACGATCGGAAAGTGCTTTTGCTTCGGATTCCGTGACACCATTCGGATCAAGTTCCAGAACTGCGACAGCCGTTTTTACCGGCATGACATCGTTGCTGTCACTCGTTGAAATGTAATCAGATACGGCATCGGCTTTCACTTTGTCAATGGTTGCAGTGGTGGTATCGGGGTTTACTACCTTAAAAGTTTGTTGCGCATTGAGAACAAACGGCAGAATAACGATAACGGTTAAAATCAGCCCAATTTTTCGTAACATAATATACCCTTTATCCTGTTGCTTATCACACTTCCCGATTAATTTACATCATAATCGTTAATAGCATAAAGAAATTTTATAAAACGTGATGTAGAGTCTATAAATTTCTGTCTCATAGAGATCCCATTGAGATAAAAAGGATTTGTAAAAAAGGTAAGAGTCATCGGTTTTCCCAAATAATATTAGAGTCCAATCTAAAAAGGCTGGTGCAAAAACCGCAATAATATATTGTATAATACACTGATATATCATATATATAGGTGTTGTTCATCATCTTAATAAGGAACCGCATGTGCGGATCAGCAGGTCTTTCAGGTATTTGAGCGAGTTTATCGGGAGCATTTTACGATAGTAGGCGACCGGATACTGGATGCTGCCTATCGTGAAAAGAACGGTTCCGAGATTCGAGGACATGTTATCAGTGAAAAAATGCAGAAAGAGGAGATTACTCCGGTTCAGACGGCTATCCGTGGACGAGAATCCCGTCAGGAAATCAGCATTGAACGGAATGCCTCCGGTGATTACGAAGTATATTGTCCGCTGCAAACGGCGCAGTATCCGTAATAATGTAAAGGCAACGATCAAGGAATTTGCCTGTCGGATACCTGACCGAAAAG
>QNCV01000310.1 GCA_003645845.1 Fidelibacterota bacterium
AATTAAAGAGGATTCCCGAGAAAAACAATAAATACTATTACACTTTTGATTTTGCGACTCCCGTTTATAAAAACCCGGTGCAATAGTGAGTTGATTTTTGTTGGTATAGCATGCTTATTGACTTTTTATTGGAAGACACAATATATCAGTCTTTAACTAACCTTCTTATTTATCATCTACTTACAATAATATAACCGCAAATTCCAGGGGGCTAAATCCTGTTTATTATTTGCTATTGAAAAATACACATAAATTGTGTAAATAGATATAAAAATAGGAGGAAGCATGAAGAACCAGATAAGAAACTTTATCGAAATCCTGAAACTTGAGATGGAAGATCTGCAAGACGATATTCGGACATTAAAACAGATCTGTGAAGAACGGTTTAACGCAAAACTCATTACTAATTATGTTCACATGGAAAACATGGCGCTTTATGACAATGAACTTCACGCTATCGGTTCGTTCCGGAAAATAATTGAAGATGTTGATTATTCCTCCTACCAAAACTTATCTCAATTGATTGATCATATTGACAAAAAATTTTACAAGGTAATGAAATCATGTGGTTATGCAGAAGCCGGGCACATCTGTATTAAACGAAAAATATTAAAAGTTGCAAAGTATGTAGACGGAAAATATAAAAAGGAAAGGTGTTAAATATAAATTTTCAGGATGAGACAAAATATATTTCCACCGCTCCAATCTCAATAATCTTTCTCAATATCCTCAAACTCACCTTCACCAGAATCTTTTATCGATTTCAATTCTTCATCTGAATATTTTTCAATAGTAATGCCGGTAAAACCGTAAAAAATCGAAACCAACGGATTTAACAAATTCAGAAATGCAAAGGGCAGATAGGCAAAGGGGTAAACCCCCAGGGTGGCGAACATAAATGCGCCGCCGCTGTTCCAGGGAATCAGTGAGGATGTCAGTGTCACGGAATCTTCCAGTATCCGGCTCAGGTTCTTAGGCTTCAATCCGCGGTCATCGTAGATTTTTTTATACATACGGCCCGGCAGGACAATTGCCAGGTACTGATCCCCGGCAATCATATTCGTACCGATGCATGTCAGGACCGTGGCGGCGACCAATGAACCGGTACTTTTCGCAAAGGAGACAATTTTCAGGGCAATGGCTTTTAGCATACCGGTGGATTCCAGCACTCCTGCAAAACTCATGGCGCACAGGATCAGCGAGACCGTCCACATCATACTATCCAGACCACCGCGGGTCAGCAGATCATCAATTGCGGCATTACCGGTGTTCGCCACAAACCCGTAATGGGCGCTCTGAACAATCTCTTCCAATGAACGGTGTTGAAAAAGGCCGGCGAATATCCCACCGAGCAGGGTTCCGCCCAGCAATCCGGGAATGGCCGGTACTCTGAAAACCACCATGGCAATCACCAGCAGCGGTGGCAGCAGCAATAACGGTGAGATCAGGAATTGCTCTGACAGACCATTCAGAATGGCATTGATTGAATTCATATCCAGACCTTTTGAACCGTATTTAAATCCGAGAATAGTATAGAGTATTAATGCAATTATCAAGCTCGGTCCGGTTGTGTAGATCATATGCCGGATATGGTCAAAAAGTTTTGCTCCGGTCACTGCCGGGGCAAGGTTCGTCGTATCGGATAACGGCGACATCTTATCGCCAAAATAGGCCCCGGAAATGATCGCCCCGGCCACCATGGGCAACGGAATTCCAAACCCCCGGCCGATCCCGATTAACGCAACCCCCACCGTCCCGGCGGTCGTCCAGGAGCTACCCGTCGCCAGCGACACAATGGAACAAATCAAAGCTGTTGCCAACAGGAAAATTCGGGGAGATATGATTTTCAAGCCGTAATAAATCATTGTCGGGACAATCCCGGCCGTAATCCAGGTCCCGATGATCATCCCGATAATCATCAGCACCAGGATCGCCGGCATGGAAATCTTGATTGTATTGATCATCCCGGTTCGGATTTTCTCCCAATGATATCCCTGTAAAATCGCAACAATCGCCGCCACCGCCGCCGCGGAAACAAGCGGAATATGCGGATCACCATGCAGTAATCTCAGGACATACACCAGGGCAATTGTCAGGTAAATTACCGGGATCAGGGCCAACCAAAAAGGCATCATTTTTTCAGTTTGCTTTGTCATTCGAAAAACCTGCAGTTTGTTATCTATTTGTGAATTTACACCTAAATCGTTGTCGAAAATATACAGAAAAACCGGCGAAGTAATAAGAGAAAAGCTTGGCGAAAATGCCCATCCTGTTATAGATTTCGCAGGATGATGGAAATCAAAATACTAGACCGCTATGTAATCCGCAAATTCTTTTCGCTTTTTTTTATGTCGATGCTGACTTTCCTTGTCATATTCCAGATTGTCGATATCATTGAAAAGATTGATAAATTCCTCAGAGCCAAAATGGGGCTTGTGGATGTGCTCTGGTTCTATTATTACCAATTTCCATGGTTTATCAGCATTGCTCTGCCGATGTCGTTACTGCTGGCATCGGTGTTTACCATCGGTATAATGGGAAAATCCAACGAACTCGGTGCAATCAAATCTTCCGGAATCAGTCTGTACCGGATTTCTCTCCCTTTATTACTGATCGGTTTTCTGCTCAGTATTGCTTCATTCTTCTTCGATGATGCCGTAGTGATACCGGCCACGCGGAAGCGCGTTGAAATTGAACAGAATCAAATGAAGCGTCGACGAAAAGTTCGAAAAACCGTTTACACCAATATCATGTTTCAGGATTCACCCACCCGGAATGTTGTTATCTCCCGTTTTGATACTCGCCGAAATATCGGTACAACCGTCACCATTCAGCAGATTCAGGACAACGTTTTGCTCGAGCGAATCGATGCCCGCAAAATCGAATGGCGGCCCGAAAAAAATGCCTGGCTGTTACGGGATTTCAAGATCAGGGATTTCAGTAAAAATGGCACCGAACGTGTATCGGATACCATCAAGGATTCCCTGTTGACGCTCAATCTACGCCCGGAAGATGTCACCAAAACATCACTGGATCCCGAAACCATGCGTTACCGGGAACTGGCCGAATTCATCCGGCGCCTGCAGGAAAGCGGCAATGACCCGCGCAAGTGGGAAGTCAACCTTCATTATAAAATCGCGTTCTCATTTACCAACTTTATCGTCATTCTGTTTGGCTTGCCCCTGGCAGCCGTTAAGGAACGCAAAGGCATCAGTTTCGGCGCCGGTATGAGCCTGCTGGTGATCTTCATTTATTATGGATTTATAAAATTCGGACAGGTGATGGGCTACAAAGGTATTCTAAGCCCACTTTTATCCGTCTGGATCGGTAATATCGTCTTTCTGCTCTGCGGAGCATATCTGCTCTATAAAATACGGCAGTAAAGTATTTTAACGTGAGTTCTTTATAGAAAGGAAAGTCAAGAACATTATTCACCATAGCCCCAAGTATTTGACTTTAGGGTATTGCTCATATCAACGTATCTTTTCTTAGGCTGCATTGTTCTTCAGGAAACAAGTGAACCGGGGTGA
>QNCV01000311.1 GCA_003645845.1 Fidelibacterota bacterium
GGCTGAGAAATTGATTGATTTGATTGAAAATAAACCCATCCGTCCGATTCAGATTCAGCTGGATGTTCAATTGATTGTGCGTGAGTCGGCATGAATACTATGGTCAGAAGCAAAGCGCATGAAGTAAATTTAGTCGGTTTTATCTATTATGGAAAAAAGTGATTTTGGGAGGTCTATGATGAGATGTCGGCGTATTTGCATATTAATATTAATCTCTTTGACTGTTTTAGCACAGGAGGGGAAAATTGTTGGAAGGGTTGTCAATCGGGAAACCGGGGAGGCTATCCCGGGTGCGAATATAATTCTCGTCAATATTTACCAAAACGGGAAACCGGTAGAATTAGAGTATCCCCGGGGCGCAGCATCAAATCTTGACGGATATTATATGATTTTAAACGTGCCTCCAGGTATTTATGATCTCGAAGCCAGTGTAATAGGATACAAAATTCTCCGCAAATCCGAGGTCAAAGTCAGTGTCGATTTGACAACCACCGTCGATTTTCAAATGGTTCAGACGGTAATTGAGGGCGAGGTCGTTGAGGTTGTGGCCGAAAGGCCATTGATTAAGCCGGATATTTCCGGTACTCAGGAAATTATCGGAACACAGCAGATGGATGCGACACCGGTCCTGCGAATGGATGAGTTTGTCAATAAAATCAAGGGCGTTGAATTGTCATCTTCCAATGATGGTATGGGGTTAAGTGTTCGTGGCGGCGATATTCGGGAAACCGATGTGCGTATCGATGGGATTTCACTTCGCGACCCCCGTTCTGAAAATTCGTACCTCTCGATCAACTCGACCTCGATTGAGGAATTACAGGTGATGACCGGTGGATTTCAGGCGAAATACGGTCATGTTCGTTCCGGATTGATTAATGCGGTCACAAAAGAGGGAAGCCGGGATAAGTACAATCTTTCGCTGAAGTTTGATTACACTCCGGTGGCTCAGAAAAAGTTTTACGGGACGAATCACTGGGAAAAGGATTCTCCCATATATAAAGTTTTTGCCGGTGAGTATGCAATGGAGGGGGTGCCCGATTCGGTATTGGGGGTGCTTATCCCGGATGTTGCCCTTTTTTCCAATTTCAAAGGTTGGGAAAGCAGGAGTCAGCGCCTGCAGAATTTGACGGCTATGGGACTTCCGGAAAGAATGCGGATGACTCCGGAACAAAAGCGTGATTTGTGGCTTTTTCAGCACCCGTCATACAATTTTGCAAAAAGACCGGATTACCATGTGGAGGGAACATTAACCGGACCGGTACCTGGCAAGGGTTTGCCAATTATTGGAAATGTGTTGGGAAAGTCGACGTTTTTACTGGGGTTGAAATACGAAGATGCGCAGTTTGCTTTTCCGTTGGGAGCGCGGAACGACTACAGAGACTGGAATACCCAGCTGAAAATAACCACCAGATTCGGATCGGGTCAAAAGTTGTCAATCAATGCAATGTACGCACAGATTAATACTCTCACGGCAGGTCGACCTTCATCTTTCGGTGGTGCATTGGTTGATATGTCCAGCCGATTCAATTTCCTGAATGCAACCGATGCCTCGGTAAGGCATCAGGGTCAGTTGCTCGCCGGTCAGAGCGGTCTCAGTCAGATATTTAACAAAAGTCGTTTGCAGTTATATGACCGCCGTTATCTGGCCGGGGACATCAAATATACGAAAAATATTTCTTCCAAATCCTATGTTACGATGAAGATTGAGTATACGTATGCTGATCATAAAATTGCTCCTTACGGGTTTGATCCGGCGGACAGTTCCAACTGGGTAGCTTTTGACACCAGCGGTCTGAAAGTGCTCAATATACCATATGCGGGAGCGCCGAATGCTTCGACCAATTATGCGCGTGATATTACGGATGATTTTAATTTGTACGGCGGTTTACAGGCGGTTGACTCTTCTTATTCCTGGAGGACCCGGCTGAGTTGTGATTACCTGGTTCAAGTCGGTAGGCATCACGAGATCGAAACCGGATTTGATTTTTTATACAATCACATTCATGTTAATTCCGGTACCTGGCAGCAGGCCGAGAAAAGCTGGACGCCGGATACGTGGCAATACTTTACGGAAACGCCGATTCAGTTAGGTTTATATGTTCAGGATAAACTTGAATTTGAAGGTCTGGTAGCCAATATCGGTTTGCGGGCGGATTATTTCAATCCTCTAAAAAATTCCTATAGGGTTGAACACCCTCTGGACAACGATTATAAATATTTTTACAATCTGATTTATACGAATTTGCCAGGGGATTTTGGGTCTTTGGAGCGATGGATTAAGTATCGTGAAATGCTGGATAACCCCCGGGGTTGGCCAACCACAAAGACAAAACCTCAACTCAAATTGTCACCGCGGATCGGTGTCTCATTTCCTGTAACCGCTGTCAGTAAAATGTATTTTAACTACGGTCATTTTTACCAGGCGCCCAATATTCATTTTCTGTATAACCGGAATATCTCGCCGGGATGGGCCAATGTTCCTTCTCCGGAATTAAGTATGGCCAGAACGGTGGCATTTGAGTTTGGCTATGAGCAGCTTTTTCTGCATAAATATTTAATCAATGCTTCGGCTTATTATAAAAATGTCGACGACGAACCCCTTTCCCGAACCTATATCGATTATTGGGAAACCATCAACGTAACCAAGTATTTTCCCGATGCCTATCGTGATATTCGTGGAATCGAGTTGCGGATGGAAAAAAATATCGGACGATTCTTTACATATTGGGGAAATTATGAATATATGCTGGTGAGTTACGGTGAGATTGGGAAATCCCGTATTTATGAAAACAGACTCAAAGCCACTGAAGAAGAACGATATTCCAGTATTTATACCACAGAACCGCGTCCTTCGGCTCAGATCAATCTGAATTGGCATACACCCGCGGTCTTCGGACCACGAATCCTGAAAACACAACCGCTGAGTGATTTATATGTAAATCTGTTCTGCGAATGGCGAGATCAGGGTGATGTCATTCTCAATCCCCAGGAACCTGAGGCGGAACAAATCCGAATCGGCGTTGTCGATTATGTCAATCTGGATTTACGTGCCAGTAAAAAGTTCAATTTGAATAATGTTGATGTTGAATTTGTCGTCACTGTACAAAATTTATTGAATATTAAACGTTTATCTTATGCGAATATGACCCAGGAACAATATAGCGAGTATAAGGAATCACTCCATACGGAAAAGGATCTCTACTCATCTGAGAAACTCGACAAGCTTGGCGAATATCCCAGGGATGAATATGCCTGGGAAACGGCAATGTACAAATTCAGGCGCGGGCTGTACAATTTTAAACGTTTTCTGGGGATGAAGGCTGAGAAACCCTGGCGCTGGGGTGATAATGATCATATTAAAATCGGATGGTACGATACTCCCCTTTATTTGAATCCGAGGCGTGTCTTAATCGGCATTCGGGTGAACTTTTAACAATTATTGAAGAGGTAGAGATGTACAGTCAAGCAAAAGGATTGAAAGTTATGCAGAATAAGGTAAAC
>QNCV01000312.1 GCA_003645845.1 Fidelibacterota bacterium
CTAATCTTGTGAGAGGGCTGGAGCAAGACCCCAAAATCGGTCTTATCGGGCCAATGACAAATTCGATTAGCGGCCGTCAGAGCTTCACAAAGATTCGTTATAAAGATGAAGACGGGTTTTACGAATTTGCCCAATTTGTTAGAACTGCAAACAGAGGTAAAATAACTCCATGTCGCCGAATTGCCGGCTTTGCAATGTTAATGAAAAAGTCGGTTTTCGATGAGGTCGGTGGCTTTGATGAAAGTTTTGGGACCGGCAATTTTGAAGATGACGATCTCTGTCTGCGAGTGCGCGATCTGGGCTATGCCATTATGGTGGATGAATCGACATTTATCCATCATTACGGCAGTCAGACATTTAAAGCCAATCATATTGATTATAAACAAAATATTAAAGAACGGATGCAGCTATTCCGGAAAAAATGGCCCGATGTCGATTATTCTGAATTACTGGAAATTAACCGGAGTTTGCAGCAGGATCACTGCGATGAGTTAAAGACAGCCGATAAATATATTGAGCAGGAAGATATTGATAAAGCTGCGCCGATTTATCAGAAAGTGTTCCGTGAGAATCCCTTATCACACGACGCAATGTATGGATTATCGCTGGTTGATTACGTCAGGAAAAATTATAGTGAGTCCCTGGTAAGGCTTAAGCAACTGTTAGTGAAGAATCCATCTTATGTAAAAGCCTATAACCTGTTGGGTATGATCTGTTATGCAACCCAGAAATACGAACAGGCGGAAACATTTTTTAAGAAAACCATCGAATTGGATTCCGGCAATGTTGACGCCCATCAGAATCTGGCGGAAGCACTGTTATCCCAGAGGAAATTTTCAGAAGCCGAGACGAGGCTTCGTCGGAATTTAGAACGCTTCCCGGAGCAAATTAATTCATATATCCGGATGGCGCAGCTATTTGCAGGAAGAGGATTATCTGAAAAAGCAGTGCCAATACTGGAAAGAGCCTTAGAGATTGAACCGCACAACAACTCGGTAAAAGAGATGTTGTCTGCTCTTCGGCAAAATGTGGGGGCGCAAGTGACTTGATTGAATTCTTTATGACTCAATTACTGATTACCCAAACGGAGCAAAGGTTCTCCAGGGTAGACAATTTTCCGAAACGGTCATTTGACCGATACCAGTCGGATTCTCCTGAAAAATACGAAGAGGGTGAGAAATGAGTAATTTTATCGGAGACAGAGTTCAAAGATTTTATAAGAGCGGAGATGTCATTTTCAAGGAGAATGATTATGGCAATTCCATGTATATCATTCAATCCGGCGAAGTCGAGGTCTCCACTGTCAAGAACAATCAGAAAGTTGTTCTGGCAAAATTACCCAAGGGGTCAATTTTCGGAGAAATGGCGCTGATAGAACAGCCCTATCGGTCAGCCACGGTGACGGCCTTAAGTGATGTCAGCTGCATCGAGATTAATAAAGTTCTCTTTAATCAGAATATGCAGTCAATTCCCACCTGGATGCAGTCTTTTTTTCAGATTCTGGTTGAACGACTCCGGGAATCAAATAAACGACAGGATACTTACACAAGTTATGAAAAGGCCAAACAAATCGTCATTTTACTGTCAGAATATTTCCGGAATTACCAGGCCCTGCCTGATAATAACAAATCACTGCTTTGGCAGGAAACTATCGATAAACTGGGGGCCATGTTAAATATTCCGGCGATTTTCGTTGAGAAAGTCCTTAACCGGCTGATACTTTTAAAACTTCTCAGGCGAGAAGTGGATTTTGAAAAGGGCCGGAGGATTACTATTAATGATGAAATTCACTTTTTTCAGTTTGCCGATTACTGTATACAGAAATTGTATGAAAGAGCCGGAGTTGAGGGCGCTCAAACATATAAATCCGGCAGTCGAGAAGAGATTGTAACATTGAATTTTATCGGCAAATTGATTTCCGAGCAGGTTGGGGCGACTGATTTTCCTCTTGATTACCTGGAAGCAAAGTGTCTGGAGCACTTAGGCTATCCGTTAAGTAAACTGGAACCGACACTCAAAATATTGATCAAAAAGGGAATACTCTCGAAACGTATCGATGAAGGAATTGTTATTTATGATGTTAATAAGTCAAAGTACAGAGATGTCATAAATCGGGATTATATCAATAAAAAATTTATGGAATACGAGGTGACAATTGGAAAAGAATAATAAAAAAGCAGATGAACGTCCCTTGTTATCGCTATGTATGATAGTCAGGAACGAAGAGGAAGTTCTTGAAAGATGCCTGCGCAGCGTGGCGGATATTGTGGATCAGATTGTCATTGTTGATACCGGCTCGAAAGATCGGACGATTGATATTGCCAGTAGCTATTCTTCGGAGATTTATTCATATTCCTGGCATGGTGATTTTTCGGCCGCCCGCAACGAGTCGTTGCGTTATGCGAAAGGGGATTGGATTCTGGTGCTGGACGCCGATGATGAACTCAGTGAATCTTCCCGTTGGCGTATACGCCCGTTAATCAGGAATACGGAATATGACGCGGTTGGGATTGTGGTACGGAATATTGCCCCACCCGATGATGTAGTGAAATATTATGATGATACGCGTTACCGTCTGTTTCGAAATCATCGTGGATTTTGCTATGAACAGCGTGTCCATAATCAGATAGCAGGTTCCATATTTAGAAATGGTGGACGGGCTGTGGATTCGGATCTGGTAATCATCCATCATGGGTATAAGGAAAATTTTCAACGTAAAGCTATCCGCAGTCTGCCTATGATTGAGGCCGCGCTACTGGAAGATCCTGAAAATGCGTACATGCATTTCAAAAAAGGAGAAACTCTGAAAGCTTTGGGGAAAAATGAAGAAGCGCTGGAAGCATTGAAACAGATGTTTACAAAGGATTGGCGAAAGCTACCGCCGGAAATTATTGAATTGGCTTTTATGCGCTTAGCTCAGATTGAATTAGCCTTTAATAATTATGATAATGTTGTTCTGTATGCTTCAAAGTGTCTGGAAATTAATCCGTTTAATGTCATCTCCCGCTATGTCATGGGAATTGCTCTGTTATACCAAGGAAATATACTGGATGCCTCGGCTCTGTTTCACCATCTTGATCAGACGGTGACTGATGATTATTTAAATAAAACCCATTTGCACAAATTAATTCAGATAACCGACGATATGCTGAACAATTATCAAATGAGCGCCGGAATGCTATAGTTGCAGCAGTTTCCAAATTACCGGATCAAAATTTCAGAAAGCATGGTATGAATCTTACAACTGCAATGATTGTTCGAAATGAGGCCGCCTATCTCGAAGAATGTTTGCGGAGTATTCAATCTGTCTCGGATCAAATTGTTATTGTGGATACCGGTTCGACGGATTCAACCCTGGAAATAGCCCGTAAATATAAAGCGGATATTTATCATTTTGACTGGGTTGATGATTTTGCCGCCGCCCGCAATGAGTCACTGAAGTATGCAAAGGGCAACTGGGTTTTGTGTATCGATGCCGACGAGCGGCTGGAACC
>QNCV01000313.1 GCA_003645845.1 Fidelibacterota bacterium
ATCAATGAGCAGAAATCGCCTGACAAGTTCTCTATTTTCAGGTCATCAATTTTGGGTAACGTGGCTGACATCAGAATAAATTTGATATTAAAATAGTGTGCCGCATGCGTAATGAAGTAAGCTACCTTATCCCATTCCCGCGGCGGATAGGACTGTAATTCGTCGATGATCACAACCGAATTGGCAAGCCTGTGAAAAAGATATGTAGAGTTTTTGCTGTTACCTTTTAGAATATCGAAAAACTTGACATGGGTGAGTAGCGTGACAGGGTAGTTGACAAAAAGATTATCGATGTAATTCAGACGCTGCCCACCATAGTTCCCGTCTTCAGCCTCCTCGCGTTTGGAATGAAAGCCGGTGCGGGAGTGCAACTGCACCATTTGTGCAGCGGTCAGTTCCAGAGTCTCACGGATGGTTTTAGCGGTTTGTGTAATGAGCGTGGTAAACGGAAAAACGTAAAAGATTTTGTTCAGCTCCGGGTGGGATTCCATCAAGCGCAGGGCAGCCGCGATGGAGATATTGGTTTTGCCCGACCCCGTAGGCGCTTCGAGATAAAAGATGCTTCTGTCCTGGTTTTTGTCGATAGTATCGAGCACCTCGCCCAACAGCTTCTGGCGAAGGATGTTGAGATTCCCGGGGTTGCACTCTTGCAGCCGGTCATCAGGATATTCGGAGAAATGTTTCCGATGCTCGAAGAAGAACCGGTTATAATCTTTGGTCGATTGAAATTTCTGCGAAAAAGCGGCGGTGTCTTCATGCGAAAGCACACCGAAATCCTCCGCTTCGATATCCATCATAAAATCCGATGTAGCATAATAGTCGGCGCCGGTCAGCAGAGAAAAGTTGAGCTTGAGCAATGCATAAATGGAAAAGCGGGAATTATCGGAAAAACAGATATCCGAGTATTCCTTGATTTTTCTTTCAAAGTTGTCGAATGCTGCTTGCAGGAATGTATCGTCAACAGCGATTCCGATGGCTTGCAAATAAGGTTTCAGCGCAAGGATGTGTTCGGCATCGTATTTCAGGTCGTTTTCGAGATAAGCGGCGTGGTGTTTGAGAATAGCGTTGGAGAACCAAAACGTCAGCGCATATAAAGCCGCCTGGGTTTTACCATTGAAGTGTGCAGCCGTTTGGATGTCATGCAAATGTTCAGTGACATACAAAAACGCACTCAGTTTAGAATGCTTTGAACCGATGCCATCGTGACGATTGCGCCGGAAATGCGAATTGCCCATGCGTTCCATCTGAAAATTCTCGTTGATCTTGCCATAATCATGAAACACAATGGTGTTCAGAAATAGCCGTTTGATAAAATTACCGAAGATTTTAGCATCGGTAACAAAGGGTTGCTGCGTGAGTGGCAGGATCAGGCGATCCACCACGGCATCCAGGCGGTGGGTATCGATCAGACGAAGGGCATAGCCGTTGACCAGATTCACATGATCGGCGAGAAGCTCAGGCTTTTTGCTCGGGTGTGTATGGGCATAATATTTTTGATGATCCGCCAGTCGATTTTCGAGAGGTTGATTTTCCGCCAGCAGTCGTCGAAACGGCTTAAAAGAGTTGAATGAGTCCATGTTGTTCCTGCACCTGGTATAATCCCTCCAGCCGCAAATCTTTACCCAGGGTGAAGTTGGTATAAACAAACGATCGTTTTTCGTATTGCAGCAGTTGTTCATGGAACCCCACCGGCAGTTCTTCGAAGCTCATGAATTTCGGCTCATCGCCGTTCATGGCGAATGGCAAAATGATTTTTCTCTGCACCATCTCTCTGATCACTTCTTTCGACTTCATGAATATCGTTGTCACTACATAATCTTCAGTGAAGTCGAAAGGCTGATAGTCGTACTCCCGGAAATCATGCCACCAGAGGGAAAATTCATTCTTGCCGAAATAGGGCAGATAGTCGGCTTCGCTTTTTCGTAACGAATCCATCAATCTTACCTGAAGATTCTCTTGAGCATCCAGTTCAAGGAAGCAGCGGAAAGCCGGTTGAATCAGTATTTGCTCCTTGATGATAAGATTGCCACCCTTTTCCAGGCTGGCATAGCCCACACTGTTATTGTACTCCACCACCGACTTGAGGAAATTACCGTTCTTTGCCTGCAATGGTTGTATGCCTACCCGGATGTTCTTGAGTTGGATGTAATAGTCCGGCAATTTGTTCTTTTCCCGATAGCCCTCCAAACCCACGATAGCGCCGAGAATTCCCAACAGCACCGGTTTGTGCATCATGTTGTAGGTCAGGTAGATGCCTTCATTAATGTCGGGTTTTTTGAGAAAACCGAGGTCGGCTTTCAGGTCAATTGAAATGAGCTTTTTCATGGCGATTACAACGCTTTTACAGTAGTAAGATGATATTTGTGAACATTATCTGGCAGTCCCTCAAGCCGGGTGCTCTCCGGATTGTAGTACACTTCGATCCGATCAATCTGCTCGGCAACATTATTGATCACCTGCCTGAGCTCACCGAAGTCGATCACAACATTGCCATTATCCCGGAAGACACTTATAAATTCAGTAAAGACCGGCAGCACCTTGCGCGAGCCTTCTTTTAGCTGTACCCAGAGCAACAGTTCATTATCGGTACCGGCTTTGGAAGCGGAATCGTAATAGGTGACACCGCTGCGCATGGCTTCCTTGAGCCTGGCGATATCTTCATCGGTCAAGCCGGGTCCGTTGTCGGCAAGCTTGCGTACCGCACTTAGGTTCTGCGGATTGATGGAGAAATGGTGCACATAATGCCCCTCGCGCAGTTTGGATTGCTGTCCCAGGGTTGATGCCTCCCGTTCTTCTTTTCCTTCTGCTTCCGGATTCCGGAAGGGTGACATGATCTGTTCGGAATAGATTTCTCCACTGGTGAAACGGTTCATGGCATGATTGACTTGCACCGGCCCGTGGATGGAGACGTTGACCTTTTTTGATTTCCTCTTAGCCGCAAACGTCGCCCCGAAAAACCGGACATCAAGACAGGAAAGCAAATTTCTCAATACCACCGGCTTTGAGTCACTTTCCAGGTTACCCAAAACCGCATTGTAAGACTCGGCAAGGGTAAGGGGATTCATATCCTTGTTCAATCTCTTGTAGAACAGGATTTTTTCCTCGGGATAGTGGTCCTTCAGATAGTGCCGAATGCTGTACTTGAACGCCTTGTCGGTGGCGTAAACCGTGCCGTCCGGCAGGGTACGCGGCTGGTGAGTGAAATCGGCATTGTAATTGGCATTGATGGCTTTAACGATAGCGCAGCCAAAAACACGGTTGGTGAATTCGTTCATGGTTATTACTCCTAATTTAAAGGTTTACGATTCTAATTCTGTTCTTGTTTTTCATGTTTTTGATAAATCACACTCTCCGCAAAATAGCCGGCAAGAATCATCGGCAGCAGGGATTTCAGATTACGCTCCGGTTCGTATGCCAGCACCTCAGACATTAGCTTCTCGAATCTGCCTTTGTAAAAACTGATGGCATGTTTGTACTGGGAGAAGGTG
>QNCV01000314.1 GCA_003645845.1 Fidelibacterota bacterium
GACCAGAGCCGGATTGCGGTTATGCTGAATAATGTTCCACTCAATGATAATGAAAGTTACCAGGTGTACTGGGTGGATCACGGTAATATTCTGGACGATGCGGCAAATGTGCAGATTCAGCGGGGAATCGGGAACAGTCTGTATGGAAGTTCCGCTTTCGGAGGCTCAATCAATGTCCAGACGGTGGTTGGCTCAGAAAAACCGGGAGCTGAGCTCGAAATTGGTGGTGGTTCCTACAATACATCCAAACTGAACCTGAAAGTGAGTTCGGGAAAATTTTGGAATAACCGTCTGAATACGTCTGTCAGATTGTCACAAATCGGCTCTGACGGTTATCGGGATTATCATAACTCATTTCAACAGGCTGCCTCTGTTGGGCTGGATTATTACGGCCAAAAAGTAACCCATGAATTCCGGGCGTTGATTGGTTACGAGCGCACTCATCTGGACTGGTGGGGAGTTCCGGTGGAAGATATTAATGACCGTCAACTGCGCAAAGCCGGATACAAATCCTATATCGATGATTTCAAACAGCAGGTCTATTCAATAAACAGTCAGTGGAATATCAACAACAATTTACATTTGTCGAATGTGGGCTATTTTGTAAAGGGTGAGGGTTATTACGAGACCGAAAAATCAAGTGCTTACGATCCGGCTGTGGGTGACATAAGCGCTTGTGATGAATTCAATGCATTTTTGCAATCCTATAATCTGGACGGCTATTATCCCGGTTACCCATGGGATGGGAAAGCGGCCATGGAACTGGGATTTACACGCCGGAAATGGATTGTAAATGATTATTTCGGTGTTATTCCCACTCTGACATATCTGAAAGATAAATTTCGGATCGATCTGGGAGGAGAACTGCGTTTTTACCGAGGTGACCATTTCGGTGAAATTTCCAATTTTTCAGATGAAGAATTGAGTCAGATGATTACCGGCGATTGGTATCGCTATTACCGTTATATCGGGGATAAACGGATTGGGACGGCCTTTATTCACACAACTGTCAATCCGCTCCGCAATCTCCGAATTGTGGGCGATCTGCAATATCAGACGATCAATTGGCAGCTGGATCAGAAAAAGATCGGCTATGCGCCCGGGTATCAGTTGAATGCAGACTGGCAATTCCTGAATCCCCGGTTTGGGATGATTTATTCGATTGGAAAGGATTGGTCTCTGTTTGCGAACTATGGAAAAGCCCAGCGGGAACCGGCGGACAACCGGATCATCGAGGCTGATGACATCTGGGGTAAACCGGTCAAAGCCGCCGCTGAAGCCATTCATGATCTCGAATTGGGAACCAGTATCAACAAATCCATATGGAATGCATCGATCAATTTGTATCGGATCCGCTATTTCAATGAACAGTTGAAAAATATCGATATTGAGCAGGAAGGTGAATACGATTATTACCAGGCCGGAAAGACATTGCACCGGGGAATTGAGGTCGAATTCGGTTTCCGGCAATCCAAATACTGGTCGCTGAATCTGAACGGAAGTTTCAGTGAACATGTTTTCAGCGATGGGGAATTGAAAGGAAACAGGCTTCCCAATGTTCCGGGAATTTTAGTGAACGGAAGCCTGGCGGTTAACCCGGTGAGTCACGTTTCTCTTCTCCTGACATCGCGTTATGTGGGCAAACAATATATCGACGATGAAAATATCGGTGTCAATCCGGAATTCTGGTTGTTTGATGGCGGGATTCGCTTGAGCTTCAAGCATATTGAACTGAACGCCAAAGTGAAGAATATTTTCGATGTACTCTACTCCACTTCGGGTTACGGCTATGAATGGGACGGCTATTGGGCTTACCTCTGGCCCGGTGCAACCCGGAATGCCTTTGTGTCCCTGGCAGTGAAATTATAGTGTTGCTTTTCTGGGTAACTGACGCGAAACCTATCCCGTATTCCATTTTCCTGTTTACCGTTCACCGTTCACCGTTTACCGTTTACCGTTCACTGTTTACCGCCTCCAGTATTAGCGAAAACTACCGGAATAAGCCTTGACAATCGGTTTAGTGATGATTAACGTATTATTGTAAATTAATGCAATTAAATCAAAAGAAAATTGTCTGTTAACCCTCAAACTTATTGTTAATACCATGAAACGCAATTTCACACTTATCGCATTGTTCGCAACTTTATTTCTCATATCCTCATGCCGTCCGCTTTCAACCAAAAAAATGAGTGTTGAACGATTAATTGATGAGATGACACTCCGGGAAAAACTTGAATTCATTGGAGGATATAACGGTTTTTACATAAGAGGGATTAAACGGCTTGGCATTCCTGAGATCAGAATGGCAGACGGTCCTCTCGGGGTGCGGAATCCGGGGCCTTCAACAGCCTTTCCAGCCGGTATTGCCCTGGCGGCCTCATTTAATAAAAACCTGGCGAGTGAAGTTGGTGCGGCTATTGGAAGAGAAGCCCGCTCGAAAAATGTCCACGTTATGTTGGGGCCTGCCATGAATATTCACCGGGCTCCGTTCTGCGGCCGGAATTTTGAGTACCTGGGTGAAGACCCCTGTTTAGCCGGTAAAATCGCCGCATCCTTTACCATCGGTATGCAAAATGAAGGGATCATGGCGACCGCCAAACACTACGATGCCAATTATCAGGATTTCAGCCGTCATAAAGTATCTTCCGACATGGACGAACGGACTCTTCATGAGATTTATCTGCCGGCGTTCAAGGCAGCCGTGCAGGAAGGAAACGTGGCGGCTATAATGACCGCATACAACCCGATTAACGGAGTCCATGCGTCACAAAATGATTATCTGATCAATCAGGTCCTGAAACAGAAATGGGGATTTAAAGGCTTCGTAATGTCCGACTGGGGTTCGACCTATGATGGGATTGCCTGTGCCAAAGGAGGCCTCGATATTGAAATGCCTTCGGGAAAATTCATGAATCCCGATACATTGATCCCCGCTATTGAGGACGGAATGCTCGATATCAAAATCATTAATGACAAAATCAGAAGAATCCTGAACATGTACAAACGGTTTGGGCTCTTCGAAAATCCCGACATTGCGAAAGGCTTTAAAATCGACACCCTGAAAAACCGGTCAATTGCCCTCCGGGAAGCCCGTGAAGGCATGGTCCTGCTGAAAAATGAGAATAACTTTCTGCCTCTGGACAAAGAAACGATAAAATCGATTGCTGTCATTGGTCCTAATGGCGATCCTGCAGTTACCGGAGGGGGAGGCAGTTCGTCTGTGAAACCCATAAAATCGGTTTCGGTGTTCGAAGCAGTCAAAACCATCGCCGGTGACAGTATAAACGTGACTTTCGCCCAGGGGGTATATACCGGGGAACGACTTCCTGAAGGTTTTTTCGATCATTTTAATTTCTATATCAAAGAAAACGGGCAAAAGGTCAACGGTGTGCATGCCGATTTCTACAAAGGCATAAAACTGAAAGGGAATGTTGTCGGCTCTAAAAATTTCAAGCAACTGAATCTTGAAAAAGATCAGATGAAA
>QNCV01000315.1 GCA_003645845.1 Fidelibacterota bacterium
AGTGGGGTGGTGACGGGGGTGCCATAGAATTGGATGACGGCAGGAATAATAAAGACAATATAAATATTCATCACAATACAACTTACCACAACATGGGCTTTTTAGAAATCAGTTATTGGTATGATATTGCAAAGAAGGCTTCAAATAATATACGGATTGGATATAATGTGAGCCGTGATTATCAGACTTTTTTGCTCTGGTGGGCACCGACGTCCAATAGTACTGTTATAAATAATACTATTATCAGGGACGACAATGAGTTTGCTGGCCCATGGAAAACGGTGTTCGTTTTTGATGAGCCTCCCATGGATATTGATTTGACGCAAAACATTGTTGTGTCAGATAATGAGTTAACAGAAACAATTTTCCTGTCAAGAGAAGATTATGGCAGCGGCCGGCAAGATGTAATCCGTAGCAACAATTGTTATTGGGATGTTGATGATGGTCACGTAGATCTTGGCATCCCTCTTGGTTCCGGAGAAATTGAAGCTGACCCATTATTCGTTGATTACAGCAGCGGTGATTATCATCTGCTTCCAGCCAGCCCCGCGATTGATGCTGGAAAACGGCTGGTGTACATTGTTGATATTGAGGGCAGGGCAGTACCAGACGGTTCTGCACCGGATATGGGAGCTTATGAGTTTCAACATGAAGGAAGAAAAACCGATTAGTTTTGAAACTGATTCAGATTTTACTGATTGCATGTTCACACAATCATGTAAAAGGAGTTATGCCGGAAAATAGTTCTTGTTCAATGGCGGGGCCGGAGTTTCAATTTCAAGTTAAGAGTGTTGAAAGTGATCAAAAAGGGCCTGGCGGCAGAATTATAGTGGCAAACACAGTGATTGATAATGGACTGATGGCAAACATAAGTGTATAGGCAAGAGTAACTAGTGAGAAAATTCAATGATGAAGTTATGACTGGTTTTTACGAAAATATATCTTATCAAGGTGCAGTGGAAAAATATTAGACATTGAGGTGAGTGATGAAAAAAACAATCATTGCGGCGCTATCAGTTATAGCGTTGGTATTCATCGTTTCTGGATGCGGTCTGCCTAAATATATGACCATTTCAGAAGCGGATCTGATCAATAAAATCAAAGGCGGATGGGCCGGCAAGATGATCGGTGTTTCGTACGGGGGCCCGACTGAATTTAGATATAACGGAATCATCAATGAGGATCCCATTAACTGGAATCCTGAGAGTCTGCGAAGATCCATTGGAGAGGATGACCTTTATGTGCAGATGAGTTTCATGATGACTATGGATGAATTCGGAATGGATGCACCGGCAGAAAAATTCGGGAAGGCCTTTGCTGATGCCGGGTATATGCTGTTCCATGCCAACAGGAAAGCCAGGAAAAACATCTGGGACGGTATTATGCCGCCAAAATCAGGGAATCCACATTACAGTTTACATGCCGATGATATTGATTTCCAGATCGAAGCCGATTATATAGGGTTGATGTGTCCCGGTATGCCGCAAACATCAAATGTGATATGTGATAAAATCGGACACATCATGAATTACGGAGACGGCGTGTACGGCGGTATGTTCGTCAGTGCTCTTTACGCGGCCGCCTATTTTGAAACGGATGTAAAGAAGATATTTGATAAGGCTGTGAAATCATTGCCGCCTGAAAGCGATTACTATAAGATATTGATGGATGTTAAAGCGGGTTACAAGAGGAATCCCTCAGACTGGAAAAAAACCTGGCACGAACTCAATAATAAATGGGGCGATACTGATATCTGTTGCGCTTTGTCTGATTTCAATATTGACGCCAAAATGAACGGGGCATACATTGCCATGGGTCTGCTGTACGGCGAAGGCGATTTTAAGAAATCCATGGAAATCAGCACGCGCTGCGGAGGCGACTCTGACTGCAATCCATCAAACTGTTCGGGAGTGATGGGAATTATCCTCGGCTATGACCGTATTCCGGCTGAGTGGACCCGGTATATTGATGACATCTCGGATTCGACTTTTATCTATACCAATTACTCATTCAATAAAGCAGTAGAGAGAACCCTGCACTATGCGAAAGAATTGATTATTAAAAACGGCGGCAGAATTGAAGACGGGATCTGTTATATCAAGATTCAGAAACCCAAAGCAGCAAAGTATGAGAAATCCTTCCCCAATATGAAGCCCAAATTTAAAGTGACCATTGAAGATGAAAACTGCTGGAAATGGAAGGGAAACTGGAAGGTAATCAAAGAGCCCATTGAGTGGGGTTATAAAGAACCGCAGATGCAGGCCTCGGAGAAAGGTTCTGAAGTAGATTTTACATTTGAAGGTACCGGTGCGGTGGTTATGGGGAGGTTTGATAAAGACTGCGGTAAAGCTGATGTGTATGTGGACGGTGAATTCGCGAGAACTATTGACAACTACTATTATGTGATGAAATGGGGCGCGGGAGACGGCTGGCTTAACGGCGCACATCTCTTTCATGTAATTAATCTGGATCAGGGTCCCCATACGATCAAAATGATCATTAATGGAGAAAAGAACGAAAAATCTTCAGGCACGAAACTGAAAATCGCGAGGGCAATTGTTTATGATCAAATAAATAAATGAGATGTAAAATGGGAATAAGATACATGTGACTGCGTTTTTACTGGTTTCTTCCATATTTGCGCAGGACAGGGAAAAAGTAATTCTGTATTGTGATTTGGGAGATGATATAGATGAAAGTAAAAAAACCAACAGTAGTATTGGTATGTATATAAATGAAGATGAATTTATAAAAAGAATTATGAAAAGGTATTTGAATCAGAATTTTTATCGAAATAATTGATTAGAATGCACTGGATTTATTACTGCCAGGGACCCTTATCTTTGAAAGTAAATAGCGGATGTAATAAAATAAAAAACAGGAGACTATTATGAAGAATCAACATAATTTGAGATTCAGAAGTACGTTTCATATGAATTATAGTTTTTTGTTTCAATTTTGGCAAAAAGTGCTGTTTGTTTTCATTCTGCTGTTTGTGGCAGTAACATCCGTGTCCTATGTCCAGGCGCAAAATTCTGTTGTTAAGGAGCGGCGTTTAAAGGTTAGTGATTACCGTAACAAGATGATGGCCGGCTGGCTCGGCCAGATGGTGGGTGTGGGATGGGGTGCACCCACAGAGTTCCGTTATCAAAGCCGTATTATTCCGGAAGATGAGGTGCCTGTGTGGCAGCCCAAAATGGTAAATGTGTGGGACCAGGACGACCTTTATGTTGAAATGACATTCCTGCAGTCTCTGATAGAGTACGGTTTTGACGTTTCCCAGAACCAAGCGGGTATTGATTTTGCCAACTCTGCCTACAATCTTTATGTCGCCAATGCAGCGGGAAGGACCAATTTGCGTAATGGTATTGCACCACCTAATTCGGGTCATCCTGTTTACAATGAAGCTGCCGATGCCATCGATTATCAGATTGAGGCTGATTTTTCCGGTTTGATCGCTCCCGGGCTTCCCA
>QNCV01000316.1 GCA_003645845.1 Fidelibacterota bacterium
GAGCACGTTCAGCCCCGCCTTCGTGGAGAACACGAGCCCGGCGAGGAACATGGCGATGCAGCAGAAGAGGGCCATGACCTCGGTGCGCACGCGGGGGAAGTAGTCGCCGAACGCTTTGGCTATCGCCTCCACGAGCGAGAAGGCGGAATCGATCCCCAGCGTGAGCAGCATCAGGAAGAACAGCACGCTGAACGCGACGTTGAGGAAGGGCAGCTTGGACAAAATGGTCGGGAAGACCACGAAGGCCAGCCCGGGCCCGCTGGAGGCAACGTCGGCCACGGTCTTGTCCAGCGAGACCGCGAGGAACCCCAGCACGGAGAACACGGCGAAGCCGCACAGGTAGGCGAAGAAGGAATCCCACAATCCGGTGGTGAAGGCGTTGTTGTTCACGTCGGAGTCCTTCGGATTGTATGCGGCGTAGGCGATCATTATCCCGAAGCCCAGCGAGAGGGAGTAGAACACCTGGCCGAAGGCGTCGAGCCACACGGAGGGATTCTTCAGAGCGTCCAGGTCGGGAGTGAGATAAGCCGTGAGGCCCTCCGCCGCGCCGGGCAGGGTGATGCCGCGGATGATGATTATCACGAGGATGAGCGCCGGCAGCGGCACGGTGATCCAGACCACCTTGCCCACAGTCTTCACGCCCTTCCAGATGGAGAAATATATGGCGATCCACGTCAGCACGAGGCCGATGAGTATGTGGGGAACGATTGAGAAGGCCCCCTCCCCGTCGAGGCCGGTGTACTGGAGCACGCGCTTCATGAAGAAGGGCTCCGGATCGTCCCCCCAGGCCATGTTCAGGGAGTGATACAGGTAGTTGAACGACCAGCCCATGACGACGGCGTAATACGAGGCGATCCCGAATCCCACGAGTATGGCCATCCAGCCGAGCCACTTCCAGTTGCGGTTGAGCGAGCCCAACGCCTTGGGCGCCCCGTAGCCGGTGGACTGCCCGATGGCGAACTTCATTATGAGAAGGGGAATGCCCGCCACGAACAGGGCCACGAGGAAGGGGATGAGAAATGCGCCTCCCCCGTTCTTGTAGCAGATGTAGGGGAAACGCCAGATGTTGCCGAGGCCGATGGCCGAGCCGACCGCGGCCATGATGAACTCGATGCGGTTGCTCCAGTGGTTTCCTTTCGCCATCAATCACTCCCGGTGGGTTTTTCGACGAATATAATCACGGTACGCCGCATTTCAAGCCCCGGCGGCGCATCACGGCGAAAAAACGGCCTGCGGGGCTGGAAATCCCGCAAAATCGGGGTATAATACCGGCAGAGAGTTGCCGGAGCGGTCGAACGGGACGGTTTCGAAAACCGTTGTACCCATTACGGGTACCGGGGGTTCGAATCCCCCACTCTCTGCCAGCGACCCAAGGGGAGGCGAAAGCCTCCCCTTTTTTCGTCCCCCTCCCTGTCGAAATCCGGGATATAGCCGCGCTCCCGCCCCGACGAATCGGAAAATCGCTTATCCTGTTGAAGCGGAAGAGAAAAAAACCTAAAATTCGACGCCGAAAGACCATCACAAGGGAGGGACGATTATGAACAAAGCGTATTTCGTGACTTGCGGAACTTCGACCTTCAACAAATACTGCCGCAATATCGCCGGAGGGGACTGCAAGTCTTTAGACGAATTCGCAAGCCGTATCGGCATTCCTGCGGCGACCGAGGGTAGCGCGCTCGGGACAACGATAGCCGAAAAGATCGCAGACAAGATATCGAGATTGGACGAGAAAAAAATCGCAACCGTCTCCGCGGAGCTCAACACCCTCTTTTCCATACGGGGAGAGCACGAGCTGGAGAAAAACGACAACATACTGCTTTTCAGCACCGGCGCCTGGGAAGCCATGTTGTCGGCGGAAATAGTGGAACAGGTGCTGCTTTCGAAGGGATATGCCAACACCAGTTTGATCGTCACGAAGGAGATCGTAAAGGGCAAAAGAGACTTCGAACTGGGATTGCCGGCGCTCGTCAGGAATATGATGGAGAAGTACAGGGAATTCTCCGATATGCACAACATGGAGGTGATCTTCGTGGTGACGGGCGGCTACAAGGCCATGACGGCGGTGACAGCCGCGCTCGGCATGTTGCTCGAAAAACGCTGTTACTACCTCTTCGAGGGCTCGAACGACACGGTGGACGTGGGCATATTGCCCGTGGCGATACGGTCCTCCGCCGTTCCGAAAGGGGTGTACGAGGCCATCCGCATGGGGGGCGCTTTCAGACGTTCGGAGCTCAAAAATAAGCTGCACCTGTCCCCTGCTGATATAGGAATGTATATGGTCAAGGACGAAGACGGCAATTATCGCCCCAGCGCCATGGGCTCGCTTTTGGATTGCGTGGGCGAGACCATTCCCGCCTGCGTCCCGGAGGTCCCGATCGAGGTCTCGGAAGCTGGGAAAGAGCACAGCTACCCGGAATGGGGGGCGATAAAAAAGGCCGACGATATAAAAGACAATCGCGTCCTCGAACTGCTCCGAAGCGTCTCGCGGGCGTTGCACGGCTACGCCGAGGTCATCCATATCGGCGAGTTCGAAGGTGCTCACGGCGACGGATACGGCATCAGATACGCGGGCGAGCGCGACGGAGTAGTGCGGCTTGCGTTGGTTACCCCACCAATGAGAAAGGTCTTCCTCTCGGTGCGTCCCGCGCCCAACGTCAAGCTGGACGAGCTCGGCGAGCTTTGCCGGGACTTGTGGAAAAGGTGAGCCTATCTCGGCCGCTCAGCGGATCCTTTCGGCCTCCCTCTTGAGCCTCGTCCCTATCTCGGCCGTGCGTTCGAAGTCCTCGACGAGGCCGGCCGCGGCGAGGTAGTCGGGACGGGAGGCCGCTTTCTGCATTACGCGGTAGCCTTCCAGCCCCCGGATCTCCTCGATAAAAGAGTTCAGGGCCTCTTTCACCCTTCGAATTTCTTCCTCGGTCCTTTTCAGCATTTCGGGGAAAAGCAGCCCCTTTTCCGAGGGCCAAAGCAGCTCCCGAAGCCTGGAGAAGAACCCCTTGCCGGAACGGGAAGCGGCCACGTGCCGTTGGACCTTCCTCACGCCGGTCAAGAGGAAGGAGAGTATTTTGTCCCGCCTTTCCACGAGATCGTCCCTCAGCTTGAGGCAAGAGGCTTCCCACTCTTTCTTGAGCTCCCGGTATTTCTTGCCTCCCCTGATGAAACGCGCGAGCCGCCGCCCTCCCATCGCGCCGCAGAGAGCGCCGAGCGCCGCGCCTACAACGGCGGTCGGAAGCATCCATCCGAACATCGCCAACCCCACTTTCGCCCCGAGAACCGCTCCCCCGCCCACGCACGCGGTGTCTTGGGCTATGAAAAGCGCGGCCTCTCCCGGCGTTATGAGCTCTTTTCGCACCTTCAACCAGTTTCGATAGGACGAGACGGCCAGCGTAACGAGCGGCAACTTGTGGATGAGGGAACTGAAATGGTGGATGGATTCCAAAGTCTGGGCAGCACTCTCGTGCACGTGAGAA
>QNCV01000317.1 GCA_003645845.1 Fidelibacterota bacterium
ACCCGGCCCAACGGCGTGTAGGTGTACCGGGTGACGTTCCCGTTGGCGTCGGTGACGCGCACCGGCTGGAGTTCGCCGCCGTACTCGTAGGTGGTGACGTACCCCAGTCCGCCGGCGTCCTCGATCACCCGCACCGGCAGGCCGAAGCCGTTGTACTCCGTCCGCTTGACGATTCCGTCCGGCATGGTGATGGCGGTCTGATTGCCCAGCGCGTCGTATTCGTAGGCCGTGACCAGGTTCAGGCCGCCGACATCCCTCGTCTCTCGGATGAGCCGGTTGAGGTCGTCGTACTCGTAGGCGGTGACGGTGGAGCGCGGGTCTCTCATCTCTATCAGGTTGTTGTACAGGTCGTAGGTGTAGACGGTGGTCAGGTTCAGACCGCCGACATCCTGTACCGTCCGCACCTCCCGCCCCAGCGCGTCGTACTCGTGGGTGGTGATGGAGCCCCGCTCGTCCGTCTGCGAGACTACCTGTCCGGCCAGGTCGTAGGTGGCGGTGACGGTGAGCACCTGTCCATCCACCACCCGCCCCTCGGCGATACGGCGGCCCCAACTGTCGTACTCGTACCGCGTGACCACCCCCGCCGCGTCCTGGGTGGCGATGAGCCGATTGTCCAGGTCGTAGGTGTAGACGGTGGTCAGGTTCAGGCCGCCCTCGTCCTGCACCACCCGCACTTTCCGCCCGAAATCGTCGTAGACGTACCGGGTGACGTGCCCCTCGGCGTCGGTCTCCGTCTCCAATCGCCCGGCCAGGTTGTAGGTGCGGGTGATGACCCCTCCATCGGGCCAGATGATGTTGACCAACTGGTCCGCCGCGTCGTAGATGTAGCGGGTGACGTTCCCCGCGCCGTCCTGCTCCCGCACCCGCTTGCCGTTGATGTCGTAGGCGTAGGATTTCTGGATGGAGAGAGAGCCGTCGTCGGTGCGCTCGGAGAGGAGGTTCCCGGCGGCGTCGTAGACGTAGACCGTCTCCACGTTCCGCCCGCCGTAGTCCTCCACCTTGCGCGTCAGGTTGCCGTCCCCGTCGTACTCGAAGATGGTGGTGACGCCCGCCGCGTTGGTGCGGGAGATGACGCGGTTGAGGCCGTCGTAGGCCAGGCGGGTTTCGTGGACGGCGGTCGCCCGCTGTCCGACGGAGCAGGAGGGGCAGCCCGCGCTCTCCGCGCCGAAGCCGGTGATGCTCTGCGGATTGCCCGCCGCGTCGAAGAGGCGGTAGGTGGTGGTCTGGTCCAGGCCGCCGCAGTCGCGCACGACTTTGGTCAGCAGGCCGGGCACAGGGGTGACGCCGGGCGCGAAGGTGCCGTCGGTTGCCTCCTCCGCCGTCCCCTGGGTGTAGGTGTAGCAGGTGACCACTCCCATCACGTCCGTTTCCCGCACCACCTTGCCGTAGGCGTTGTATTCGTAGGTGACGGTGGGGGTCACGATGTCGCCGCTCTCGTCCTCCACCGGCGGGTACTGCACCACCACCGGCAGGCCCCGCTCTCCCTGACCGATTTCGTGGTCGTAGGTGTAGACGGTGGTGTAACCCAGCGGGTCGGTCTTGCTCTTGACGCGGTTGAAACGCGGCTCGTAGGTGTACTGCCAGGTCTGCACCTGGGACGGGTCACGGTCGGCGGGGTCGAGTGCGCACTGGGCCGCCCCCATCCGGCTTTCCGTCAGCCGGTTGCCCTGGGAGTCGTAGGTGTACTCGAGACACCTCCCGTCCGGCCAGATGGCGCGGGTGATGCGATTGGCGTCGTCATGCTCGTAGACCGTCGTCCGCCCCAGGGCGTCGGTCACGTCATCCATCGAACCCCACTGGTTGGAGTGGCCGCTGTAGCCGCCCCGTCCGAAGGCGATGGCGTCCACCAACTCGTCAGAGGCGATGAGCGGCACGGTAGGGCTGTCCACGTCGCCGGGGGTCAGGTCGTTGACCAACTGGTAGGCTACCTGGCTGGGGGTGTAGACGAAGGTCGGCTGCACGGTGGTGTAGGTGTCCGTCTCCGGGTCGTAGACCGGGCGGGCCGGGAGTTGCGACCGCCGGACGCTTCCATACTCGTCGTAGATGTAGGTGGTCAGGTTGCCCCGCCCGTCCTCGTTGTGGGTCATGCGATGCTCGGCGTCGTAGGCGAAGGCACGGGTGGCCCCGTCCGGGAAGGTGACGGCGGTCAGGTCGCCGTGCTCGTCTATCTGGAAGGTGGTGACGCGCCCCGCCGGGTCGGTGATGGAGACGAGATGCCCGTCGCTGTAGGAGAAAGTCCACGTCCAGCGGGGAGTGGATTCACCGGGCAGGACGAGAGCCACGCTCGCCACCGTGCCGTCCCCGTTGTAGGTGTAGACGGTCTTGTTCCCCACCGCGTCCTGGGTGTAGTCGTGCGTGCCGTCCGGGTTGAAGTGGATTTTCGTCCCGTTGGGGTAGTGGCGGGTGTAGGTGTGGGAGGCCGGGCTGTAGGTGAGGATGGAGTTGTCGGCGGGGGTGCGGTTGTGGACGTTCAAGTCCTGCACCTCCATCTCAAGCCAGGGGTCGAAAATCACATCGCCGTAGATCCAATCCCCTTGCCCGTCGGGATTGTCCACGTGACGCGGCCCGGTCGCGTTCCCCCACCAGTTGAAGCGGGCGTCTACCTTCTCGGCGGTGTCGTTGCGCAGGCCGTAGGAGTTGTAGTAAGAAGTGTTGCCGCTGATGTCACACCCGGCGGCGAAAAAGTCGCCTCTCTCACCGGTGAGGTGGATACCGTACCGGTTGTTGACCACCGCCGTGTACCGCAAGTCTAGATTGCCGCCGTCGGAGGTCAGGCCGTAGTTGGCATAGCGGACGATGGCGTGTTCCAACCGGCCTCTACCATCGCCGAAGGTGATGCCGTTCCACTGCCCCGCGCCGCTGTCGGCATAAGAGGTGAAGGTGATAGGGTTCTCGACGGTGCCGACGGCGTAGAGATTACCGTGAACGGTCAGCCCTTTGCCGGAGTACCAGTAGAGGCTCATACCCGGTTTGACGGTGAGCGTGACCCCCTGCGGCACCGTCAGACTATCCTCGAACTCGTAACCGTCCAGCCCCTTCCAGGGGTACAACTCCGCACCGGCCGAGAGAGTGGCGTCACCGTAGAGCCGAACGCGGTCGTAGCCGTTGGCGATGAAGACGTTGTCCCGCAGCGCACTCAAGGCGGCAGCCGGCATACGCACCGGATAGCCTTTGTTGCTCTGGAAGATGGAGTGGACGAGTGTAACGGTGCTGTTGCCGGTGGAGTAGAAGCCGTAATCCGCTGAACTGTCGCCGTTGTTGGCGAAGAGGGTATCGCTCACCACCACCCGGCTGTTACTGGCGTAGATGCCGTAGTCGGTGTAGTTGTTGTAGAATGCACGCTCGTTCCGAATGATACTGCTGACGATGCGCACTGCACCGGTCACCACGTTACGGATAAGGATGTTGCCAAACTGACCGATTGAGTTACTGTCCCCACTGTACCGCACCAGGACGTGCT
>QNCV01000318.1 GCA_003645845.1 Fidelibacterota bacterium
CCCGGATTAATGGAAGGAACTCCGCGGCCGGTCTGGCAGGCCTTTTCATCATACAATCAGGCGATCATATATCAGCCTAAGAATCAGCAGATTTACGAACGCTCAATTCCAATTGAACTTTTTTTAACGGACAGTGTATCTCAAATTGCTATTGAACTGGACGGAAATATCCTCCGAAATATTTCATCCCCTCCATTATATTTATATGAAGAAATAACACCAAACATTCCGAATAGTATCAAGGATGTTAACCTTAATTTTATATTTTCCAATGAAAGAGGAGTGGTAATAAAGGAAGAAAATATCCGGGCTCTTCTGGTTCAATCCGCAATTACTCTACCATCGGTGAATATGCTGGTCTTGCCGGATAATCTGGCAACTTCCGACCGGATAAGTATTGTTTTAGACATTGTTAACAAGGCTCCTTTTTCCATTAAAGATAACAAACTGGATTACGTCTTTTTTCCCCATATTGGTTTTTCACCCGGAGAAGCCCGGTCAGCAATCTTAAATTCCGCTCAGAACACGTGGCAATTTACGGATAATTTCCAGATAACCGATGATGTGATGGTTGCAACCTTAGGCGCCGGTTATACAATAGAATATGGGTCTTTTCAAAAACGGATATTTACAGAAAAAATCATTTTTCGCGATGACTGGGCCGGTGTAATAAAAGCCAATGAAAATTCGTCATCAGTTGCAAATAACCAGCATCAATTATCGGAGAAATTTATCCTATATCAAAATTATCCCAACCCTTTTAATTCATCGACGACCGTCACATTTAATCTACCCCGCTCCGGTTTCGTGAAAGCCGTGATTTTCGATATATCCGGGCGGTTGATTGCGACGCTTGTAAACCAATATATGCTACCCGGAACACATCAGTATCGCTGGCAAGCAGAAGATTTATCCAGCGGTGTCTATTTTTTGTATCTACATACCGAAAAAAAATCATTTGTCAGAAAATTATTACTGCTAAAATAATTTTTTAACTATTATTCCGATAATGATAAAACTCAACTTATTAATATGATAATCCTGTATCCGTCGGATTCATAAAATTCAAATCTTTTCTTGTCAACCATTGTTACTTTTTGTTACTTCTCAATTGGCGTAATTTTTGAACAGATAACTGTGATGAATGATATAGTAGTTTACGTAATAATTGAGAGGTTGCCCGTATGACATTTTCAGCATTGGATTACACGGTATTTATCGGTTATATCATATTTATTATCGGGCTTGGTCTGTATGTGTCCCGCGAGAAGAAGGGCCATGAGAAGAATTCCAGTGATTATTTCCTGGCCAGCAAAGCCCTGCCCTGGTGGGCAATAGGCGCTTCATTGATTGCGGCCAACATATCCGCGGAACAGTTCATCGGTATGTCCGGCTCCGGTTATGTGATCGGTCTCGGGATTGCCACCTATGAATGGACTGCCGCGATTACTTTAATTGTAGTGGCTAAATTTTTCCTGCCGATCTTCCTGAAAGAGGGCATTTATACCATGCCGCAACTGCTGGAGATCCGTTATGATCGCCGCGTGCGCACCGGACTGGCGGTCTTCTGGCTGCTGCTTTATATTTTTGTCAACCTGACATCCGTGATGTATCTCGGCGCTCTGGCGCTCCGCACTATTATGGGCGTTCCCCTGATGTGGGGCATCATCGGACTGGCGGTCTTCTCGGCATTATATACCATTTACGGAGGACTTAAGGCAGTTGCCTGGACGGATGTTGTTCAGGTGATGGTACTGATTGTGGGTGGTCTGATAACCACATTTTTCGCCCTGAATGCTGTCAGCGGCGGGCATGGGGTCCTGGCCGGTTTCGGAGATTTGCTGAAGCAGGCTCCGGAAAAGTTCGATATGATTCTGGATAAATCCAATCCCAATTATTCCGAGTTGCCCGGTTTGGGAGTTCTGCTGGGAGGTATGTGGATGGCCCATTTCTTTTACTGGGGCTGTAACCAGTATATCACTCAGCGCGCTCTGGCTGCCAGGAACATCAAAGAGGCTCAGCGGGGGCTGATGTTCGGCGGTTACCTGAAGCTCCTGACACCCTTGATCGTAGTTATTCCGGGAATCGTAGCCTTCGCCTTAAAGGCTGACATCGCCAAACCCGATGAAGCCTATCCCTGGTTATTGAGCACCTTTGTACCGGTGGGTCTGAAAGGTCTGGCTTTCGCAGCCCTGATTGCAGCCATCGTATCGTCGCTGAGTTCCATGGTCAACAGTACCGCAACCATATTTTCCATGGATATCTATAAGCAGATAATCAAAAAAAACGCTTCGGAAAAACAACTGGTTCTGACCGGCAGAATTGCCAGCGCCATTGCCCTGATTGTGGCTGTACTGATCGCTCCGACATTGACAACTCTGGAACAGGCATTTCAGTTTATTCAGGAGTTTACCGGCTTCATCAGCCCTGGGATTTTTGCAATATTCATCTTTGGTTTATTTTGGAAAAAGGCGACAGCCAATTCCGCACTGTGGGCAGCCGTTCTGACAATTCCGCTCTCACTGGGAATTAAAATCCTGATTCCGACGTTGCCGTTTTTAAATCGCATGGGGGTTGTGTTCCTGATTCTGAGTGCTATTGTGATTGTTATTACATTGATCGAATCCCGTGAAGATTCTCCGAAAGCAATCAAGATTGATAAAGGGCTCTTCCACACCGATACCGTCTTTAATGTCGGCGCAATTGGCATCTTTGCCATCCTGGCCGTCTTTTATACAATCTGGTGGTAAAAAATCCTTTTTCAATTAGTTAAATGAAAAATTTTCTGATCATCTTTCTCGTCAACCTCCTGATTATGTGTTCGTCTTCATCCACTGTGAACTCAGTGGATGAGGGCGATACCATCATCGACCCGTTTAAAATCAATAGTAAACTCTATCCCGGAATCAATCTGGGAAATGCTCTGGAAGCGCCGAATGAGGGAGACTGGGGAGTAACAATTAAGGATGAGTATCTCCGGATAATAAAAGACGCCGGTTTCAATTCCGTCCGGATACCGATTCGCTGGTCGGCACACACTGAAATTGATACTCCCTATACCCTGGATTACTCATTTCTCGCCCGTGTCAAGCATGTCATCGATGAGGCGCTGAAAAATAATCTCACAGTCGTTATTAATATTCATCATTTTGAAGAAATATTTCAGAATCCCGAAGCTCAACACGATAAATTTTTATCTATCTGGGAACAGGTGAGCCGTATTTTTAAAGACTATCCCGAATCTTTAGTCTTTGAGATACTCAATGAACCTCATGGTAATTTCACCGCCGAATTGTGGAATGAATATTTTCCCGAGGCGATTGAAGTTATTCGCCGGACGAATCCGGATCGAACACTGATTGTCGGTACGGCCGGTTGGGGCGGAATCAGCGCTTTGAACGATCTTGAAATTCCGAATGATGAACAAAATCTCATCATCACG
>QNCV01000319.1 GCA_003645845.1 Fidelibacterota bacterium
AAAAGGCGAACCGGTGCGGGATTTTGTGATCCGGCACGAAGCGGACAAAGGATTACCCGGATTCATCAATCTGGTAGGCATCGATTCGCCGGCGCTGACCGCCTGTGCGGCGATTGCGGAAGAGGTAGCGGAAATATTCCGGAATTTATAGAATTACTCGCAGAATGGATTGAATACAGGGGCATGGCAATCATGCCCTTTTTTTCAAACGACTCCTGTTCCAGCACAACACTGCCACCGAAAAGCAACAGGATTTTCCAAGATATTTTTACTACCCATATACAGAAAGATATTACTCTCTCCGTATGGCGGGACAGCCGTTTTGACGGGCAATACCTTTAGTCCAAGCTTAACACAGTTAATCAATAATCACCTAATATTGCGATTATCAATTTCATGATATATTGATTATATTGATGATAAGCAGCTGTTCCGTTAAACTTGGGATACGAATAGTCGTAGACTGACTACATCCGGACGGACCCACAGGTACAAAGAATTCTCCCTCTTGAATGTCAAGATTAAAACCTGAAATAACTGCCTTCTTATTTTCAAATTGTTTTGAAACATCTTTCAGACGAATTGCCGCTACTCTTTCTCCTTGAATTCCGAATAAAGTTTCTGTACCATTCGAATGAATCTTTCGGAATGCGCTTTCCGGTTTGATAATCAACATAGACAAGACCGAACCGTTTATCAAAACCTTCAGCCCACTCAAAATTATCCATAATTGACCAGTAAAAATAGCCCTGAACCGGCAAATTCTCCCGAATTACTTTTCCAAGTTCTTGTAGATGTTTTCTCATATAATCAATTCGTTGAGGATCATGAATCTTACCATCGGTACCAACTTCATCATTGTTAGCCATACCATTTTCGGTAATCACAATCGGAATTTTGTAATGTTCATAGATAAATTTCGGCCCCCAGTAGATGGATTCAGGAACGATTGTCCATCCCATAGCGGTACAGAGAACATCGGATTCAGGTTCAACTTTCTGCCAGTGATTTCCATCTGCCCGTACCCGATCCGCAGAATAGACATTAACACCGTAAAAATCAATTGGCTGATGAATAATATCCATATCGTTATCTAAAATTATTGGCATACTATCGTGCATTATCCGTAATCCGTCTTCTGGATAATGTCCCAGAATAATCGGGTCGGCCCACCAACTAGTATTCCAGGTATCACGCTTTAAAATAGAAAATGTCGCCTTTTTGGCTGCTTCAATATCTTCAACAGATTCTGTTTCCGGTACACTAAAGATACTTGCTTGGGCAATTCCGATTTTAAACGGTTTCCTTGCGCTCGCCCAAACCGTCTGGACGGCTTTACCGTGTGCCAGTAAAACATTATGTGACGCTTTTAGAACATCTGAAATTTCTAATTTCAATCCCGGCGCATGAATACCAGTCTGATGTCCATAATGGATAAAACACTGCGGTTCATTCAAGGTTATCCAGTGTGTTACCCGGTCTGAATACAAATCAATGACCAATCTTGTATATTCGGCAAACCAATCAGAACTATCCGGATTCAGCCAGCCGCCTTTTAGAAACAATTCGTTGGGATAATCCCAGTGAAACAGGGTAATCCAGGGTTCTATTCCTTTCTCAAGTAATTCGTCAATCAGACGATCATAGAATGCAATTCCTTCAGGATTCTGTTTACCGATACCATCCGGGATAATGCGCGGCCAGGCAAGCGATAAGCGGTAAGCATTCACACCGATTTCATTCATCAAATTTACATCTTCCCGCCAATGATGATAATGGTCCGGTCCCACATTACCACAGTCACCATTTTTCACGGCACCGGGTTTCCGGCAAAACGTATCCCAAACCGACGGTTTACGGCCATCGGTCAATGCCGCTCCCTCAATTTGGTAACTGGCAGCTGCTACTCCCCAGGCAAAGTCTTTCGGAAATTTTATCATTCCTTCACACTCCCTAACATTATACCACGGATATAATATTTCTGAGTTACAAGAAAAATAATCAGTACCGGGAAAACCGTCACGACGGCACCGGCCATCATCAATTCGGTATCCTGAGCATGCTCCCCCATAAGGTTTGCCAGCGCCACCGGTAATGTATACATAGAATCCTTGGTCATCACAATCAACGGCCAGAGAAAATCATTCCATGCGCCCATAAATGTGAACAACGCCAGCGTTACCAGAATCGGCTTTGCCAGTGGTAAAATTAACCGCCAATAAATATAAAAATCGCTTGCGCCATCAATTCGGGCAGCTTCAATCAGGCTATCCGGAATGGAAATAATATATTGACGAATCAGGAAAATTCCATAAATACTCGCCATTCCGGGTATGATTACCCCTAAATAGGAATTAATCACCCCCATTCTATTCAACATTAAAAACAGCGGTAGCATCGTCACTTGCGCCGGAATTACCATTGCCGCCAATAACAGTTTAAACAGTCGGTTCTTACCGGGAAAACGGTATTTTGCAAAAGCAAAACCAGCCATGGAATTAAGAATCAGCGAAATCACAGTTATCGAAATCGAAATAATCACACTGTTGATAAAATACCGAATGATATTCATCTGCTTAAACAGTCGCTGATAATGTTCCCAGGTAATCTTATCAGGGAAAAGTCTCGGTGGAAATTGGTTCGCTCCGCCTTCCGTCATTAATGACGCGGAAAGCATCCAAATAAACGGCACCAGTGTCAATACAAACACCGTTAGCATCAACAGATATAACCCTGATTTTTTATATGAAAATTTAAATTTCATATTGCTTCTGAACCCGCAATTGGACAATCGTTAGGATTAAAATAATTCCGAATAGGATAAATGCGATGGCTGCGGAATAACCCATCCGCCAAAATTTGAAACCCTCTTTATACATCAGCAATACAATACTCAAGGTACTGTTCAATGGCCCGCCGTCCGTCATCACATAAGGCTCAGCAAAAAACTGGCAATACCCAATCAGCGTTGTAATTGTGATAAATCCTGTTGTCTGACTAAGCATTGGGATCGTCACATTGCGGAATTCCTGCCAGCCATTGGCGCCATCCAATCGGGCAGCTTCATAAAGGGTTTCGGGAATATTCTGTAAGCCCGCCACAAATATGATCATATTATAGCCAAAACCTTTCCAGACCGCCATGATGATCAACGCCGGCATAGCCCAGTGCGGATTTCCCAACCAGTCAACCGGTTTGATCCCAATCAGACTTAGTAAATAATTAGCCAGACCAAAACGGGGATGATAAATATACCGCCAAATCACCGCGACCGCTACCAGGGTTGTCACTACCGGCAAAAAGTAAGAAAATCGAAATAGCGATTTAAAGCGTGTTAATTTTGAATTTAAAGCCAGCGCCACCAGCATCGATGTCATGATAGACAACGGCACACCAACTACCACAAAATACGCTGTATTACCCAGCGCTTTCCAGAAT
>QNCV01000320.1 GCA_003645845.1 Fidelibacterota bacterium
TCAACCTGGGTAATACCGGAGGGAACGCCGATGACAATCCGGGGTCTAACCAACGCCCTTCGATTATGAACCTTGGCAATAAAATACCTGAGCATCTCCCGCACTACTTCAAAGTCGGCGATTACTCCATCCCGCATGGGCCTGATGGCACTGATGGCTCCCGGGGTTTTCCCCAGCATATTTTTGGCTTCGGTACCTACCGCAACAACTTTTGAGGTTCCCCGTGAATCCTTCCTGACCGCAACGACCGAGGGCTCACATAATACGATTCCCTTGCCCTTCATATAAACCAGGGTGGTTGAGGTGCCTAAATCAACAGCCAAATCATTGGAAAACAATCCCCATATCTTATTAAATATCATCTTCCTCTCCTTTTAAAGTTGACCTCCTTAACCATAGTCATATTATTCATATTTTTCCGAATTTACCTTATAAAGTGAGATGCAATATTACCAAAGGTCATACGATTTATCAAGAAAATTAAAGTTATTTTATAATTAGGTAAAAAAGGGATAAGAGGGTACATGGTACCCCCCTTGACCTCCATTATCAAGTTGATAAATGAGTAGCTCATCTAAAAACACAGGGGGCAGCAAGACGATTTTTGGATCAATGGCCGGTTCTCGTTCTTTGATAATCTCCAGGGGTGTACGATCACCTTTAGAACCGTTCTTCCGAACTACGTTGAAGAATAGCTGATAAGAGGCGGCCTTATTCAGGAAGTCTTCTCTGGATGAGAAGGATTCTATCTCATAGAACTCACTTTCAATCAGGGAATGGACCGTTTCTAAATCAGATTGATAAGTATGGGCCCCGGGTGGTATCTGTTTATGTTTCTGTCCCGGTATGGATTCAATGGTCCTTGTAAAGGCACTTTTATCTCTGGCCTGCCAAGAACCGATGAATTCCGAGCCATTGTCGGTCTGCCAGATGGTTTGAGAGAGATCCACCCCGTTTTGTTGCAGGTGGCCTATGATCCTTTGGGCAAAGAGGTTAGCAAAGCTCAAAGAGCGTTCCTGGGCATAAGCGATGAACTTAAGGCCACTTACTACCTCCCGGGCAGTATATTGGACCCGGGGTAGGTTATAACGTCTCATTTGAATCCAGTATTCGGGGATATCAAAAAGGTCCTTGGTATCAGCATCTATCTGGGAGAAGAGGGGCCAGGCAGCTTTGATGGCTCTCAAATCATTCTTAGTCTTATGCTTACGTCTCCTTTTTTTGGTGAGACCATTTTGACGATAGACTCTCTGGATAGCCTTTTCCGAACAGGGTAGTTCAAAGTCCCTTTTAAGTCGTTTTGCCCCCCAGGCAGGAAGGCGCCTTTTTAAGGCAATGATCTCTTTTTCTAGCCCTTCAGGGATCCGGTGGGGGCAGTTCTTGGGGGCCCGTGATTGATCGGATAGCCCTTGCAAGGTTCCAGGAACCCAACGGGAAAGCCATTTGCGCACTGTTTTGGGAGTAGTGGCAAAGATCCGGGCAGCAGGCTTAACCCCATATTTCTTAGCATAATTTACCATCTTAAACCGGATCCATCCGGGGTCTTTACTATTTCTGATCATATCGTATAATGGGATAGGACACATGGCAAGTTCTCCTTTCTTCTCTTCTTTTCATAGTAAGTATAGAAGAACTTTGCTATTGTGTCCATCTACCAGATTATCATGGGCGGTTTCAACCTCCCATGATAATCTGGTTTAATATTTTGGCTCCTCACAAGAATTTGTGGGCAGAAAATGGGTTTAGAAACTTGAAAGCATGAATCAAATCCAGTACTTCCTGTAGGTGAGCAAACCTAAGGGAAGGAGGATAAGATTCATGCTCATAGAAAGTATAGTCCGAAAGACGCTTGGGCTCAAGAGACATCGTGTGAAAGAAGTGAAAGAGGAGGACGGGAGTCTGAGCGTGCACTTGGTCCCCGATGGACGATTTAAGGTGATTTGTTCTGTGTGTGAAAGCAAAGGGCCGGGATATGACACCCTGAGGGAGAGGCAATGGAAGCATGTGCCTTTGTGGGGGATTCCAGTGGTCTTGGTCTATGCCCCAAGGAGAGTTCATTGTGCGAGATGTGGCATCAAGGTTGAATCCATTCCCGGGACTAAGGGGAAGAGTCCACTGTCTGTTCCTCTGAGCATTGTTTTGGCCAGCTGGGCCAAAGAGGTGGCCTGGCAGGTGGTTGATCGATTTTTTGGGTTTCACTGGAATACCGTTCGAAAGGCGGTCAAAGATGTGGTGGATTATGGTCTGAGACATCGGGAAATAGGCAATGTCCTGTTGATCGGGATTGATGAGATTTCTCGGAGAAAAGGCCATGTTTATCATACGCAGGTCTACGATCTCATATCGAAACGGTTGTTATGGTCAGGGGAGGATCGAACCTCTGAGACCCTGGAAACGTTCTGTGATGAAATGGGTGAAGAGCACTGTGAACAGATAGAAGCTGTCTGTTGTGATATGTGGGCGCCCTATGTGGATGTCATTAAAGCACGCCTTCCCAATGCCATCCTTGTTTTTGACAAATTTCACATTGTACGCCACCTCATGGATGCAGTGGACAAAGTCCGCAGGGAAGAAGCCCGAGAGCTAAAAGCAGAGAATCCAGAAGTCCTTAAGAAAACTCGATATGTTTGGCTTAAAAATCCTTGGAACCTAACGGATAAACAGAAAGTCAGGCTCAGCTATCTTGAAAAGCTCAACCTCAAAATCAATCGCGCGTACCTCCTCAAAGAGGCTTTTCGAAGGTTTTGGGATTACACATACCCCGCTTGGGCCAAGAAATATCTCGATCAGTGGTTCTGGTGGGCCACCCACTCCAGATTGCAACCAATGCGGGAATTCGCGTGGATGATTAGACGTCATCAAAACGATATCCTAAATTACTTCAAAGTAAGAATCGATAACGGCGCTGTTGAGGGCCTCAACAACAAAGCAAAATCCATTAGCCACAGAGCTTTCGGATATATCGTACCGCAGAAACCTTCAACCTTGCTCTCTATCACGGAATGGGGAAACTTCCAATGCCACAATTAACCCACAAATTCTTGTGAGGAGCCTATATTTTAAAACCATTTTTGCCCATACACAAAAGAGGAACCAGGGGGGTACCATGTACCTTCCCTTTTCCAAAACTCCAGGGAGCAGGCTATTGACTTATGATTAAAAAATTGATAAACTCAGTGTTCTTAGACTTTTAGTTATGTTAAGAAAAATCGAGAGATTTGAGAAATATCTAGTTTTCGAGAAGGGTGCCTCGGAACATACCCGGCGTAATTATATAGGGGATCTTGTTCAGTTTGCCGACTTCTTACGAGCATCAAGACTCTGTCTCGATAAAAAAGGGGAGCGCATTCTTCTTGGCAAGATAGACAATCTGGTAATTAGATCTTATCTGGGATTCTTATTAAAAAAGGATAAGAGATCCACGATCGCAAGA
>QNCV01000321.1 GCA_003645845.1 Fidelibacterota bacterium
AAGCCAATTTGATTCAGATATTTGATAAAGATATTCAAACCGCCGCGGCCGGTAATTTTGTCGTTTGTAATGTCAATTTTGGAAATTTTAACTTGCTTTTTAGGGTAATTTGGGCTCATATTGTTTTCACCTTTTGGGTTTTGATATTGTTCTTATGTTAAACAACACAACTAATTTAAAAACAATATCTTAGAAACCCAAAAGGTTTTTATTTCAATCAGTATCGCTCAAGTTAGGAAACAAATAGTTTTCATTGATAAATACCTCATAATTCTCACCCGACAAAGTATGGTATTTATCTTCCTGCTGACCGGAGGACGGATCAACACACCAGGGATCTTTCATTGAAAGTGATACAGATTGATTAGAATAAATAGAAATTGGTTCAATTAAATCAAACGTAGCAATTGGATCTTCATCGTAAGTCATAAAATTCACTGATAATAAGTATGATCCATCATTCCAATTGTGGTGCTGATAATCATCGCCGGAATAATTTACCACCTGGTTTTTGACCTTCACATTGTGTTCGGTCCCATCTTCGAGAGTTAAATAATTACCTGAGAGAACATTGATCGAATTGTTGACTACAAGAGTATCTCCGATGTTGGTCTCGCTTTCATTCACGTTCTTGAAAAGTACGTTCCTATATGTTCCCAGATCAGTACCATAAATTGTATAGATTATCTGGTGATTTTGAATGTACATGGAACGATTCGTGGCACTGTTTTCAGCATCCAGCGAAAAAAAACCAATATCAAAATCATCACTTCCAGTCAACGAATCGGCAAAATCATCAACAAAATCCGAACCCGAATAAAACGTCCGGGAATAAGGAAATGATGAAGAACCGACGATCAAACTGTCATATTTGGTTCCGTTTGCGATTGCACTCCATCGACTTGAGTATTCACCAGATAAATCTGCAGTTCCAACAAAGTATACTTTCACATTACCGGTTCCAAATTCATTAAGGACTGTAAAAGATACTCTGATTGAATCAATTTGGGCATCGTTTGAATAGCCCCTGACAGATCATCTGTTCGATAGGTGCGAACCAGAGTACCATCGCCCAGATAACTGCTTCTTCCAAAATACATTCCACCCTGATTCCAGGCCCACTCACCACCATTATTCAGCAAGGTGATGTGGGAATAGGACGCTAAGATGTTACCCGAAGTTAAAATGAAACCGATTATACAACAAAATGTTAAAATAGAATTTTTTGAATTCATGACATCTCCAATCTAAGATTGATTGAGATGCCCTCTGACAATCGCAGCCTTGCCTTCCGGTGAACTCCCAACGATAACTATTAATCCGTCGTTTATAGAAATAGAGTAGAACCACATAAACGGAAGATAGAAATCTTTATACCATTTCCACGATTCTCCATTATAATGAAGAATTGTGCCTAATTTACCACAGGCAAACACATTATTATCAGCCGTTCCACGAATGGTGAATAATTTTCCATAGGAATTATCCTGCGTCCACCAGCGTGGATAGACCCAGCGAAACTTACCGGAAGATATAGAATATTTAAAGACACCCCAGCCATTGACAAGCCAGAGACTGTCTCCATATTCCGATATCCAAATCCCATCTATTGAGCCGAAAAGGGTATCATATGGCGCCGTTGTCCCGGTTTCCCGCATATCGGTCTTTATGATCGTTTCCCAGGAATCACCCGATTTCTCAAGAAGTATTCCCTCGGCAGCATCATTGGTCGCTCCGCATACCCAGATTTCATCGTCCGATCTACCCCATATATCAACCAATGTAATATCGGTACCAGTTTCCATTAATCTAAAATTTGTTCCATTATAATTGAGAATTCTGCCATACCTTCCAATAAAGTATACATCTGAGGATCTGTCCGCCCATATATTTCCAGACAATCCACCAGGTATTATTCCCATATCACTTAAATGATATAGTGTCCAATCTGATCCATTCCAATGAAAAGGATAACTGCAAAGTGTCCAAATATCATTATCGCTGATAAACTGAATTGAATACAGCGGAGGATTGACCAAAGCCGTCCCGTAATAAGCCTCGATATTAAATACATGCCAAAAGTTACCATTCCACTTTACCGCATTGTAAGTGCCACTGTCCGTTTGAATTTCACCGACTGCCCAGATGTTATCTTCATTGATTATCACAACATCACGTAAAATGCTGTGATATTCTCCAATAATATCCATTTCCCAGTGAATATCATGGCTGGTTGTGTCCATGGTAGTTGCGATCACTTCCTCACTCGAATCCTTTGCAACTCCTTTTTTCATCCAGCAGGCATGATATCGGTATTGAGTGTTCGGTGTCAATCCCCGATCGGTTACTATCGTATCTTTTCCGGATACCGATTGCTCGAGTACGATCGAATCATCTCTCACTAATCCAAATGTCCATGAAGCGGACGTATCAACAACACTAACCCGAAATGTTAGTGATGTCGTCCATGTTCTAACAAGTTCAAGGTTAATCGTTGTTATCTGCTTGTCGCTTTCCGGTTCAGCCGGGCATTCCTTACATGAAAACAGGATCAAACCAAAAAGTGGCAAAAGACATACAATTAATCCCGTTTTCAATAGTTTTATTCGAAAATTGTCAGAGGGCATCGTTTTTCTTACTAACCTTTCAATTGAATTTACCGGATAATAGGTGTAATTTCAATTGTTCTGTGTTCGTGCCGTTTGATGACGGTGCGGCGACACCACCCCGCAGATTGAGCCACCACTCATCTGCGGGGTTCTCATTTTGGTACTGACTTCATTCATGCGCTCCTTTCATTTTTTCCCATCCGATCGGTTATTCCAGCCG
The DNA here is from genome assembly GCA_003645845.1 of Fidelibacterota bacterium. Lineage (GTDB taxonomy): Bacteria > Fidelibacterota > UBA2242 > UBA2242 > UBA2242 > B118-G9. The sequence goes on from QNCV01000321.1 coordinate 2,830, forward strand.
GATGTATTGATATCACTCCCGGAAATTGCTATGCTTGCCGGTGACCCGAAGAGATGTGTGTTTCTGTAAACAAGTAGTATCCGGGGCAAGCGGCGTAGCTGTGCGAATTCCTTCGTCATAACGAGAAATTCATTTCAAAGATCCCTGAAGCGCTCCCGCCGGGCGGCTCAAAGCCGCTTCACCATTGCCCCCAAATAGAACACCTGAAAATGAAAAAAAAAAACGAAATGCAAGGAAAAAATGTTATCCCTGAGACTGAATCGAAGATATTACGTTTTTAATAATATTTGCTTTTCCGACAAGTTCGCATCCCTGGCGGATGCGGGAAATTTCCGACGTTACTTCAATAAATCCAGATAACGCCGTTTCCCGAAAAGATAAAAACCCAGGGCAATCGATCCGTGATACAACCGTCTCATTATGTGCTTGTCAAAGACTTTTCTGATAGATTTGACCATCCTTCGCTTCCGCAAAATCTGTCCCGGATGAAACAGAATCCAGAAATGGGCCTTGATAATGGCTGTTACCCGTCCCAGGTCACCTTTGAGCAGGGAAAACCCCAGAGCCATATAATCCAGTAAAAGGCGGAT
>QNCV01000322.1 GCA_003645845.1 Fidelibacterota bacterium
CAGAATCGGAATTAATTTTTCCATACTGAAGTTGTATTTGGTCTCTCGATCCATGCCGGATAACTGAGCAAAATCCTCAACGGCCAGTTTTCCTGATTTTCCTTCCCGGTCAAAGCGTTTGATGATATATGAAAACGAACCATCCCGACAATAAATCAATCCATGCAGCGGGACTTCGATTCCGACCGTTTCAGCCAACCGCATGGTGAGATCTTCATTTTCCGGTAACTGAGGGTAAGTTTCATGTTGAGGTTTAATGATATATCGACCGCCTTTATCCACGATTTCAAACACCGATTTCACAATATTTAAACGCACACTCAGCTTCGGCTGAACTCCCTGGATGGACATTTTCGCTGAACGGATTACCGATTCCTGTCGCTGTTCCGCCGCCGAATAGCGAAAATCATTCAAATTCTCCAGCCGCCTGGAAAACAGGTGCAATCCCCGTCGTGAATACTTGCTATCCCCACAGGACTCATAAGTGATCGGGCAGCGGTTCATAAGACCTCCTCGACGGTCACGGCGCCAACAAGCTCCTGACCAACAGCAAGCAGCTGCCCAAAGAGATCATTTCGGTCGATTTTCTCCTGCCGTAGAAGCCCTTCCAACATTACGCCTTCCGGCAGAAGTCCGTCAAAGAATGGTGGAAACCGGTCAAACCTGTATTCCCTCTTTTCGACAGGCATGGTGTGCGATATTGCCGCTCCGGAATAGCCATCGGAATATCGAAAACTATATCGCTTTCCATATTCAATTTCCTCAAGGACACCGGCGAATTCACCGTGGAAAAATATCCTGGCCGATCTCATTCACTCCCCTCATCGTGATAATACTGATCCATCAGAGGACTTTGCACAATCAGATGGATATTCAGAATTGAGAGTATGGCTGTAAGGGTATTCAAACGAACCGTTTTTTTCCCTTTTTCAATATCGAAAACCGCCGTTTTTCCAACGCCTGCCAGAGTTGCCAACTGCTTCTGGGTAAGTCCGGCTTTTTTCCGGTGATACCGAACAACACTCCCAATAGATTCAATCTTGTTCATAATATTTTCCCTTTATAGCAGTAATATATAACGAACAAATTTACATATCAAGCAAAAATCAGAGATGTTCGTTATTATTTACCGGTATATCAGGAATATATCACGTTTTTCGATACAATACAGCTTAAATACAATGATAAACCAGATAAATTACTGGTATTCCGGTAATATAAACGTGTTTACAATACAGTCTGTATGATGTTGATAAAAATACCAGGGCAGGATCCAAATGGCGACGGTTATCACCAGATGAATTGCTATAAAATCAGCGCCGGAGCCGTGGCAATGGTCGGCACTACGGCAAGCAGCTCCGTTTTGGCGTTGGTATTGTATTTTCCCATTTCAAACCGACCAAGCATATTCCACTTCCCTTAAAAATTCCATTTCAGCCCCAGCGTCGGCATGATTTGCAGGTCGCTGCCGCCGGGAATAAAATTGCTGCTGATCTCAAGCTCACCGCCGACGGCGAGATGATTCCCAAAATGCCACCATAGTTGCGGCTCACTCAGGATTACCACTTGGGATTGCGTTTTGTCGTCATCACCGTCAAAGTTATCCTGACCCCAGATATCCACGAAGCCGGAGAATTCAATTTTCCCGTCTAAGAAGGGTTTAGACCAGACCAGAGTAATCTGAAAATCACCCGACTGGTTTTCGGCTTTACGGTACAGAATATCGGTGTTCACCGTTATGATTTTCAGATCGACCGGCAGACTGAACCCGCCCAGCCAGACATTGCCGAAACTGAATGAACTGCTCAAACCGTCGTTATACTGGATTGTGGCGCTGATTTGACTTAATGCCGGGTTATTGCGCAAAAAAGGCAGTGTAAAATAACGGGCGATTTCCCAGTAGGCCATGGAAGCCGTATTTGTGGGACTGTCGTAATCAATATCCACAAACCAGAACGTGGCGCCGAAATCATCGGGTTTGAACATCTCCAGGGTGCTGGTAAAAAAATGACGATTTTCGCCAAAATCGTAATGCAGTTGCAGGTTTTGGCCAACGGTCGAAATGGAAATGAGTAAGATAAGCGTCAGAATTATTTTTTTCATTATCGGTCCTTGGTCTGTTGGTCGAATTTATCGATTAGCCGGTAAAAAGTGAATGATAAATATGCGTTTCATCTTATTGAAGGATCGTTTAAATTGTCATTTGAAAGAAAAGGGGGCTGTAATGAGCACTGAATCCAAATCAAAACCAATCTGGATCGGACTGATTCTGATCGTCCTGGGTGTCATTTTTCTCAGTGATTCATTTCATTTTATCCGTATCGGTCATCTGCTGACCCGCTGGTGGCCCCTGATTCTGATCGTTGTCGGGATTACAAAACTGGGTGGACGGGACCGCAACGGCGGCGTTTTTCTGATCATCTTAGGCACTCTATTTCAGCTGTCAGCCCTGAATATTATTTACTGGCATCAAATCTGGCGGCTATGGCCGGTGGTTCTGATTATCATCGGTATCGGCATGCTGGTTAAACACAGTAGTGCCGGTGACAACGACTCAACCGATTTTACCGCCGGCAGCAATGAGGACCGGTTGGAGATAAACAGCATTTTCAGCAGCAGCGAACGCCAGGTCAATTCCCAGCAATTTCGCGGCGGAGAGGTCAATGCGATTTTCGGAAGCGTGATCCTGGATTTGCGGAATGCAAAACCGGTTCCGGAGGGATGTCACCTGACCGCCGATGCGATCTTCGGTTCAATCAAGATCTATATTCCGGCCAGTATGACCGTGAATTTCAAAGGCTCCCAGTTCCTGGGACAATTCGATAATTTTGCCGGCAGCGCCGGCAGTGGCCCGACGATCACTATTGACGGCGACGCCGTCTTCGGCAATATCAGAATCAGTAATTAGCGATCAACTTTATAATTAGCATTTTTAAATTTTTAATTTTACCTCTTTAATTAAGTAATTACTCACTTGACAGGAAAAACAGACAAACGTCTCCCCGGAGACGTTTATTTTTATTGTTGTCTTTTCCCCCTGGACATGCGTACTTTCCGCCATGTTCAACAGCTGGTTCCATATCCGTTCCATCGCCATATTTCTGAAAACGGCGCTGCACGGCGCCGTCATCGACAGTTGCTATACCCATCACAAAAACGAACTGGTTATCGGAATCGCAAAGAGCGCACAGATCAGCGGTCTGCGGCTGCTTTTTGAAAACCCGCTGCCCTATCTGGAAATTGAGACACAGAGCCACGAACCCCGAAACCGGGTGCCGCTGTTCAAATCTCTGACCGGCCTGCAAATCGACAACGTTTTCCGGCACCGAACCGATCGACAAATCCTGATATCATTGAAAAAGGAAACCGGTTACCTGCTGCTGGAACTCTACGGAATGAACGGCAA
>QNCV01000323.1 GCA_003645845.1 Fidelibacterota bacterium
GATCTGAGCCTTTGTGATAAAATTATTCTGGTGGAACGGGCCCGGCTGCAGGAGATTCTGGATGAGATGCAACTGGCCCTTTCCGGGGTTATCGATGATGATCAGGTGGTGGAAATCGGCAAGATGGCCGGCGCGAATGCTATCCTGGTAGGCAGTATTGTTGCCGGCGGTGATGTGTATCGGCTGGATGCGCGCCTGGTGGATGTGGCCAGTGGGGAAGTCATCCTGGCGGAGAAGAAAGACTGGCTTTCCGATGACGAAATTATCCGGGGTGTGGATGAGCTGGCGGAACAGATTATCCGGAATCTGACTGGTGAGAGTATCGATATAAGCCCGGAATTTGAGTATAAACCCCTGAGTGTTTATGATGACAATGTGCTGACCATGGAAACCGCGCTTGATCAGCCGGTCTGGCTCAATGGCAGTGGCGACGCGGTGTATCTGCAGGTGGACATTTACTCGAAGGAAGTTCCCCAAAGGGATCGAATTCCACTCAACCTGGCGCTTGTGATTGATCGGAGCGGCAGTATGGCAGCGGAGCGTAAACTGGATTATGTGAAAAATTCAGCCAAATTCATCGTTCAGAACATGTCAGATGATGACATTGTTTCCCTGGTGACATACGAATCCAATGTGGATGTGGTCGTTCCGGCTCAGCCGGCCAGGTCGCGTCGTAAAATCATCAGCCTGATCGATAATATCAGCAGTGGCGGATCAACTAATCTCAGCGGAGGTATGCTGGAAGGGTATTCACAGGTCAGAAAATACCTGAAAACCGGCCAGGTAAACCGGGTGTTGCTGCTATCAGACGGTCTGGCAAATGAGGGTGTGACTCAGCCGGATAAACTGATGGAAATATGCTATGAAAAATCCAAAGACGGATTGTCGATTTCTACTTTTGGTGTCGGCGCCGATTTCGATGAAGATCTGTTGCAGGGACTGGCAGACCTGGGTACTGGTAATTATTACTATATTCATTCTCCCGAAGAAATCCCGACAATCTTCGCGTCGGAAATGTCCGGCTTGCTTGCCGTTGCTGCCCAGAATGTAAAAGTCCGGCTAAAGACAGCTCAGGGGGTTACTGTCGATGATGTCATCGGCTATTTATCCAGTACCAAAGATCATCAGACTGAAGTTGCCGTGGGTGATATTTTTTCCAATGATCATTATTCCATTACCTTTAAATTGGATTTACCGAAAACCATCCCGGACTCTCTGATGTTAGCCCGGGTGTTTCTGAATTATGATGATGTTGTGCATAAAGGCGATCGGATTCAATCGAATCTGGCGGTTTATATCAAATCCACATCATCACCGGAAAACCGGGACTATTACCGGAATCCCTATGTGGGTGAGCGGCTATCACTTCTGAATGCCAGCAAGCAGTTGGAAAAGGTTGTTTCCGGGGCCAATGAGAGCAATCTATCGGATGTGCAGCAATCCCTGGCGAAACAGGCAGTTGCCGTGGCAAATTCAGCCCGGGAGTTCAAGAGCACCGATCTGAAAAAGAAGATTTTGACCATCCATCGCTATTCCCAGCAGTTTGCCGAGGTGGAGAAAAAAGCTGCTACCTATAATAAATATAGCACCGGGTCCCGGTCCACTACCAGTCCGGCATATGAAATTCAGAGTATGAAAAAAGCGGCCAAATACGACACGTACCAGATGGAGAAGAAAGATAATATTAGAGTCAGAATATTTCAAAAACCTGAGGAAGATACCGATCGGGATTCACTGAACACCCCACCTGAACCAGATTTGAATCCTGTTCCGATTAGACCGGTTCCGGCGCCGAAACCAATCCCGCGGCATAATAATAATTTGCAGATGCAGGAAAAATCGCAGCCGGAAACGATTGATACACGGAAAAGTACGCCGAAAATCAAACCGGTTCCAAAGCCACCAAAGGTAAAAAAGTTAAAAAGTCGAGAAACGAAAGGGGTAAGGCCAAATTCGAAAAAGAAAAAGAAACCGGACACAAAAACCAGGAAGGAAAAACAACCTGTTAAAAAACCATCAATAGAATCGTCGAATCAAAAGTCCTTAGAGAATAAAGATAGTAAAACCGATTAAATTATTTTCTTGAAACCGGTCGATTGACCGTAATATTTTTTACGAACCCTTCAACGGTGTAAACCATCAGAGCGATCCAGATAATGATAAAACCGATCAGGCGGGGTTTTGTCAGCGGTTCGTGATAGACCAGGTAGCCAATCAGAAAATGCAGGGTTGGTGTGATATATTGAATAAAACCAACCATACTTAAGGGTATTCGCCGGACACCGCCAGCAAACAGGATTAGCGGAATGGCCGTTGCTGCCCCGGAAAAGATCAATAACAGTGAATTTGACCAACCCGATTGAATGAAAGCGCCGTTCCCGGAAATTCCGAAATATAGAATAAAACTGATTGCCGGGAGCGCCATAAACATGGATTCGGCATTCAGTCCTTCAACGGAATTGAGTTTTGCCGTTTTACGCAGCAGTCCGTACGTAGCGAATGTAAAAGCCAGGGTCAACGCTATCCAGGGAAATTTTCCGTATTCCAATGTCAGATAGGCAACGCCAATTGCGGCAATGAGTACCGCCAGGGTCTGTCCCTGTCGGAGTTTTTCTTTGAGGATTATGACGCCCATGAGAACGCTGATCAGCGGATTGATGAAATATCCGAGACTGGAGTCGAGTATAAAACCGGAATTCACAGCCCAGATAAATACAAACCAGTTGACAGAGAGAAAAGCGGCGCTGATGAAAAAGGAGATTAAATGCTTTGGATTTTGGCGAACCTGCTGAAGCCAGCTCCACTGATGCCGGATCGTAAGAATAAGAGAAGTAAAGACCAGCGACCAGACCATGCGATGACAGAGAATTTCATAGGCCGGCACGGCGCTCAGCAATTTCCAGTAAAAGGGTAAGAGCCCCCAGAGGAAGTAAGCGACTATTGTTAGAATAATTCCCTTTTTCATCGGCTGGTTGACCAGATGTTGTAATCAGATAACTGTTCTGTCATGACCGTTGGGACCCTTCCAGCAAGTCTCCGGCATTTTTTGATTTCTTCCGGGCTCAACAGCATCCGGCAGCCGTTGACAATGCCATGTTTCATACCGGTTTGGCACAATTAAAACCCGACTGAAAATAGTTTTCTGCGATTGCAGAACTCTGTTTATTATCCAAAAAATACTCTGAAAATAGACGGATTAATCTAACCATTACAGAATGTAAATATAAAGGAAAATATTTGAATACGAAGCGATAAAACTACATGAAATCCTTGATGACATCACCCAGAATTCGGATTCCTTTTCGGATTGTATCTGCATCGCACATGGAGAAATTCAGGCGCATGGTTTCCAATCCGTCGTCGGGACTGGTGAAGAAATATTTGCCCGGAACGTATGC
>QNCV01000324.1 GCA_003645845.1 Fidelibacterota bacterium
AATAGGGCCCTGAAACAAAGGCCATTTTTCCAACTTCGCCATGTCCGCCCGGAATAATGAACCGCAGAGCATAACCGCTGAAAAATATACGCCGGAGAGGCGTTTTCAACGGCTCATCGATTACCGGCTTCAGACTGATAGAAAAGCGCAGATATTCTGTCAGCCACAGCACCATACCGGCAACAAGTATAAGGACAAATGTTTTCAGGCCGGCGTTTTTTAAATACGCCGCCAATTGCCTGATGTCTATTGATGAGAAGATAAGATATAAAACCACCGCAGAGAAGCCCGATTTCAGGAAAAATCCCAAAAATCTTTTCACGGCGTTTTTTCGGGCAAAATTCGTCATTCTTAATAATCGAAACGTACCTGGAAAGTGAAATACCGATCGAAATCACCATTCATTTCAACAATCTTCATCCGCCAGTCAAAGATGAATTCTTTGCGCCAGCGGTAGGAGAGCTGCAGTCCGAATTCATTGATTTTTTCGATATCACCCATTAACCACGTCGTTTTATGATCCAGCGCCTGATTGCGGTCATTATAATTTTGATTCACATTGCTGCCAATGGGATAATAATCCGGATCGCTTTCGTCCAAAGGCTCCCGGCCGTGTTTCAATAGCCGGTATTGCACACTGGCATACAGGCGTTTCTTCGGCCACCATTGATTCTCGAAAAACCAGAGACTGGAATTGGGCCCGGCATAAAATCCAAGATCCACCCCGTTATGGGTATAGGAAGAGTAGCTGAATTTATGGGTATATGTCCATGGATGTACCGCCGTAAACTCAATCCGAAAATCCGTCGGGAGTTTTGATAACGCGTAATGAACGCCCAACTGGATTCCCTGTTTGTTCGCCCAGTAATCGTTGAAGATTTGCGTTGTTGTAAACTCATCCAGGAAAAGCGTCCCGTAAAATTTGCTGCCGGCCCACGGAAAATACTCGAATTCAAAGGCCATGGTGGCATTATCTCTGTCCATCAGATTGTGCTGCGTCGGCCAAAGAATCACCGGGGGCACCAGGTAGGCGAGTTCCATGTCCCGATTGCCATATAAATAGATTTCCGTGAAACTGAAATTGAGTTGCGGATTGACGGCTAAATCCCAGCGGTGTCCGACAATGAATTTTTTGGCAAAAACCTTTTCGCCGGTAAGGGTATCCCGTGTGAAGTCAGCAGGAAGAAGGGAACCGTGAAAAAAGGTGAACCGGGCTTCCTTGAATTCCTTCTGCCAGCTGAAAAAGGGAAAAGGAGCAACATTGTCCGAAAGTACCAATGAATTCGGGCTGTTACCCCAAAAGATTGGTTCGGTTCCCAGCATGAATCGCCCGTATTGACCCGTCATCTGGATATAGGCATCCGAATAATCATAGCCCCGCAGACTGATTTTTTCCTCTTTAGGATCGTTGACAAACCCGCCCTTAAAATCATCGGATAATTCCGTATAATTATTGACGTTGTACTGAACAAAACGAATTCCGTCAAAATACACCGAAAACTGTTTGCCCAATTGCGCAAAAAAGCGAATCTCATCCCGGTTCAACGGTCGGTAAGAGCCGTTCTTTGACTCTGCCCGCAGCGCTTCACTCCAGTCGATCCAAATGGTTTCTCCCTCTCTCTCATAAACGAAAAGATGTTGTTTCTCACGATTATCCTCGTAACGAAACATGTTTTTCAGGCCTGTTTTCAGGTTTTCGCGCGACCGGAAGAAAAAGTAACTATTACCGTCACGAATCTGAAATTGTCTTTTCTCCGGGTGCAATTCGAGCCGGTAGTCGGCAACATATTCATCAAGTATTTTCCGGTCAATTCCTGTCAGGTGCGATTTACACGATAAGAGAATTTGCAGCTGCGCAGCAACTTTATCGCGTGTGTAGGGCCGGGTGTCATTGAGAAATTTCGGCAAATACCCGAGCGTGGCCATGCGATCAAGAAACAGGTAAACGGGATCCTCCATCCGGATGTGTTCCTGACTGGCCGGGATTACCCGAAAGAATAATATCAGCACAAACCCCAAAATCATTGCGCGGGACAACACCTCTTTTCCTTTCATCCTAGGATTTCCTTGAATCAACTTTGTAGCGTCCCCCTTTCCAGGTAAAACCGAACAGACTACCAATCACAGCAACAAGTACAATAAACGGTGCGTGTATCATTTCCATGAGAATATAATAGATAGGTTTTAATTTCCGACCAAATTTTTTATATCCGTATAGGATATAACCGGTATCACAGAGAGCCTTGATGCCGAAGAGTGTCAGGAAAACCGGCCAGTATTTTGGAGCAAACACAAGCAACAGCGGATATAGAGTGAGGCCGAGATAAAACAGAAACGTGTTTGCGGAAAAGATAACTACCGGCGGAGTTGCCCGGCCGATTTTGGAGCTCCACCGCGCCCGCTGGTTCAGCATATCCCACAGACTGCGCTGGGGCGAGGTGCGCACAACTCCGGCGGGGCTCAGATTAAACCCCAGCATGTATCTATATTTTCCGGCTGTCTGAATAATAAAAAAATCGTCGCCGGAGATAACCTTTTTCTGCAAAGCCTCATTATGATATTGAACATAAAGCTGCCGGTTGAACATCATGTTATTGCCATTTGCCGAAAACCCGACATTGTGGCCAATGGCACCGGCCATAACAATCTGGTGCGACATGTACTCAATATTTTGCAAATTTTGCCAGAATTTCTCGAAACCCGACCGATAACTATCAAGATGAAATATAGTGATTCCGGTGGCAACACCCAGATTTTCCCGAATCAACCCGGCATAGCTCCGCATCCAATCGGGATCATGGATACAGTCGGCGTCTGTTGTAAGAATAAAGGGGGTCCGAACCTTTTCCACGGCGCACAGGAGCGCGTATTTTTTGGGAGAAACATCCGCCGGACACTCCTCGATCGTGATCACCCTAAGATTCTGAACGCGCTTTGATAAATCTTCCAGAATCCGGCCGGTCTTGTCCGTCGAGCGATCGTTGACCACAATTATCTCATATTTATCTGCCGGATAATTCTGAGCGGCCAGTGATTCCACGGTTTGTCCGATATGCTTTTCCTCATTCCGGGCGGCAACAATAACCGACAAATCGATATAATTCAAGAGAGGCTTATCGTTTTTCTTTAGCTTTCTGAGCCCCGTGAAGAAAAAAACAATAAATCCGGCATATATCAGCGCCGTCAGTCCAAGAAGAATATTCAAAACAGCCATATCAAACAACTAACCCCATCATTGACAGTATCTGGGCAACATCATTAATTTGCCCGGTAAAAACCTCCTTAAAACCTGCCTCTTTTGCTTTCTTAATGTCGTGGGCGAGGTCTATTTTATCCTGGGTAACACAGTAAAAAAGTCCCGCTCCGTTTAGTCTTTCGG
>QNCV01000325.1 GCA_003645845.1 Fidelibacterota bacterium
ACAATTGCAATAACCATATCTTTGAACATAACTCCGGCAATTCCGGGAACGAAAAAGATTGGAACGAAAATAGCCAGCGTTGTTAATGTTGAGGCAATAATCGCGACACCGACCTCACTGGTACCCTCATCAGCAGCCAAACGAATATCCTTATTCAATTCTCGGTGCCGGAATATATTTTCCAGAACCACGATGGAATTATCAATCAACATACCGACTGCTAATGCCAAACCTGCCATTGAAATGATATTCAATGTCAAACCAATCTGACTCATGACAAAGAATGTAATCAGGATCGATATCGGGATGGATACAGCGGCGATTAGACTGCTGCGAATGTGTCTCAGGAAAAACAGCAGAACGAAAAATGCCAGAAAGAATGCCTGGATTGCCGTATTGGTCAGATTACTTAAAGATTTTTTAATAAATTCGGATTGATCCCAGATAATATTGAATTTTATATCCTGTCCGATTTCATCGGCAATCTTGGGAAACTCTTTGATAACGGCAGAGGCAGTCTGAACTGTATTTGCATCAGTCTGTTTCTGCAGATACATGAAGAGCGCCGGAACACCGTTATTCCGGACGATCTCGGTCTGTTCTTTGTAACCATCGATAACTCTGGCAACATTTTTGAGATAGATTGGTGATCCGTTTTTAACGCCGATAACAGTATTGCGAATCTGATCAACGTTCTCATATTCACCGTAAGTCCTGACGGCATATTCAGTGTATTCATCATCGATGAGTCCGCCGGGTATCTGCAGGTTTTCCATACCTAATGTCTGGATAATTGATTGCAGAGAAACACCGTGTGCCGCAAGTTTTCGGGGATCAATCAGGACTCTGATCTGTCTCTCAAGTCCTCCCGATGTACCTGCTGATGCAACGCCATCAATCCGTTCAAGCGCCGGTTCAACCCGGTCGGAAACGAGTTTGCGCAACTCGGCCATACCCAATTTGTCGGAACTGATTGTAAAATACATAATTGGCTGCATGGACGGGTTGAATGCAAAGGTCAGTGGCGCTGAGGCTTCAGTCGGTAAATAATCACGGACAAATTCAATCATTTTCCTAACATCAATTTCGGCCTGGTCCATGTCGGTGCCCCAATTGAATTCGAGTAACAATGTCGATGAACCGGATTTTGACCAACTGGTGATGTGCTTAAGATTTTCGACACTGACCACGGCTTTTTCGAGCGGACGGGATATGGTGTTTTCAATATCTTCGGGACCGACCCCGGAATAATTTGTCATTATTCCAACCATTGGAAATGTAATATCGGGGTAAAGGTCAAGTTTAAGCTGACTTAGTCCGAATAAACCAAACCCAACCGCAATAATGTATATCATAAAAAATGTGATTGCTCTTCGGATTGCTAAATTTGACAACTTCATTGTTATTTCCCTTCTTCAACTATCTGGACCAATGAAGAATCTGATATATTATACTGCCCGATGGTTACCACTAAATCGCCCATTTTCAATCCGGAACTGACTTCCACTTTATTATCAGAAGATAGACCAGTCTGAATCTTTTTCATTAGTGCAATCGAATCCTGAACAATGAAAACAAAATAGTCGGTTTTTATTTCCGAATTGCTGAGTCCTCCACCTAGATACTTTAGTGTTGTTTTTTCTATAACGGCATGATTGGGAATAACAAGAACGTTCTCATGTTCAGTGGTAACAATCTCAACCCTGGCAAAACCACCTGGTTTCAGACGCCGATCGGAATTATCAATCACAATCTCGGCCGTAATTGTTCTTGTTAAGGGATTAATTATCGGATAGACTTTATCCACTTTTCCCATAAATACTTCGCCGGGATATGTATCGACTTTGATATAGGCTTTTAAACCCGGATAAACCATTGAGACCTGTGATTCAACAATATCAATTTTAATTTTAATTCTATCCATCTGAACAATACTGAAAACAGGGAGCTGCGGACTTGTCTGATCACCGACATTGTAGTTTCGGGAGGAGATTATGCCGGAGATAGGCGCTTTGATGTAACTATCTTTCAATTGTTCTCTGGCCGATTGCAGCCCGGCTTTCATCTGGTTGACAGCTGCTTCAGCCGCTTCTTTTTGAGTCTTAACCGCATCATATTGAGATTGACTGACGGCATTCTGTTTATACAATTTTTGAATACGCTTCCACTCTGTCTGCATATTCTCGTACTGAGCCTGAGCCGACTTCAAACCGGCTTCAGCCTGGAGCACACCCTGTTTGATTTTAACATTGTCAACAACCGCTAATAAATCACCTTCCTTAACAACATCGTTTACATCAACTTTTAATTCTGTGATTTTGGTTGGGATTGTTGAATATACTTTGACATTTCTGTAGGCTTCAAGATTTCCAAGGTATGCGATTTTATTCTCAACGTTTCCTCTGACAACAGGGACGACCTGAACAGGAAAAACCCGTTTATTTTCGGTGGTTGCTTCGACCTTGGAACCTCCGCAATTAAATAAGCTTAATGCGAAGATTAGTAATACTGATAATCTCAGGTATTGTCCGATTGATTTCATTTGAAACTCCTATAACTGATTGGTTGCTTTTTTCAGATTTGAGAGTGCGATATTGTACTCCAGTAAGGACTGCTGATAATTCATCTGAGCCTGCTGAACTGCCAAATCGGCATTTAGGACGTCAAGTTGTGTGCTGCTTCCCTCGGCATACATCAGCCGCGCCAAACGCTGGGCCTCTCTGGCCTGCTCGATGGTTTTTTGCTGTGTCTGGACTTTTTCCAGGGCCTCCTGCATCGTAAAGTAAGCGCCCTTTACCTCAAGTTTGATTCCATTGATCAGAGATTCCGCCTGATGTTCTGTCTCTTTTACGGCAATTTTTGCCTGCTGGTATTTAGCGCTGCTTTTCATTCCATTGAAAATAGGTATACTGATACTGACAGATGAATTAATGGATTTGAAAAAATCATCTCCTGTAAACTTAAAATCGTTGCGCTGTCCCTGATATTGGTAGGCCGTACCGAACATTACCGATGGGAGAAAAGCCGCTTTTGAAATGGAAACCTGCTTTTGAGCGATAAATTTCTGGTTATCCAGCATTTCTATTTCCGGCCGTGATGCGAGGGCTAATTCAATTAACTCGTCGAGAGATTTTTCCGTCAAATCCGAGTAAGTCATTTCCAGTTTTTCCATATATCGGATTTCATCACTTTCATCGAGTCCTAATACCATGCGCAGAGTTGATTCGGCCAGCTTTAGATTGTTTCTGGCGGAAATAACCATAGGTTTCATATTTGCTACCTGAACTTCAGCTCGCAAAACATCAAATCTTGAAGATTTACCTACGTCAAAGTATTTAGTGACCTGATTGAGATTCTCTTCTGCAGA
>QNCV01000326.1 GCA_003645845.1 Fidelibacterota bacterium
ATAATAGATTTCGAGGGATATCGCATTTATTGTGGAAGGAAAACCGGAGTTGGTCTCGGACGAACCCTGCTTGCTCAATATGATATTATTGATGAATTTGAAGTTGAGCCCATGGGATTCGTTAACTACAATACCGGTCTGGATCCCGTCCGGATATATGATGAAAACGGAAACCCGACGACCAAAGAGTTTGTTGTCGGTGGTGATACCATGACATTTCACTATAAATATGTGGATTACAATTTGAAGAATGGCTGGCCCGGGCGAAACTGGTATTCCGTCGTGGCTTTTGATTACGGCAATGCGGAGAAAGATATTCCAAGCGCTGAGAGTGCAGCTATTAAAGCTTATGCGATTCCCGGCACCGTGGGAAACCCGGGGTTGAAACGTGAAATCGGAGTGTATCCGAATCCATACAGGGCGACTGCGGACTGGGACGGTTTCGGTGAGAGAGACCGGATGATCTGGTTTACAAATTTACCACCCAAGGCAGAGATACGTATTTATACTCTTTCGGGTGAAATATTAGATATAATTAAGCATGATGCGGATACTTATGACGGTTCCGATATTCGTCTGCTTAATGATCTTGTTTTTGGGCAAAATCCTAAGTTTTCGGGAGGGGAGCATGCCTGGGATCTGATTACAAGATATAATCAGGCAGTGGCAGCGGGTCTCTATTTATTTACCGTTGAAGATCTCGAGACAAAGGATATATCAATCGGTAAGTTCGCAATAATAAAATAGGAGGATGTGATGAAGAAAAATGCTAAAGGTTTTGTGTTATTGATTTTTCTATTTTCAATGACATTGTTTTTAAACAGTTGTTTTACCATCTGGGAAGTGGCTCAGCCAACCGTCATCGCCGAGGGTACTTCTTTTCAGGTTGATCTGAAAATGAGTACAAATAAAGATGACGCAACCGCAAAGTATGGTATTTTAGGAATTCTGGTTCCCAATGACTGGATTATTGATTCAGTGTATTTTGATGGCGCCTATTCCGGGGTTGGAGAGTATCTGCATCCCGATAGCGCTGATGGAAATCCCGGAGGTCAGGTGGATTACTGGGCCGATTCTATCGAATATCACTATCCAAGTGGTCCTGACATGCAGTGGGTCGTATATCAGGCGAATACGGCATATACGGCAGGTACAGATACCGCATTTTTTAATGTACATGTAAAAATGACAAGTGGATCTGAGACAGGAGAATATGATCTGGGTTACCTGATTACCGATGCCGGTCTTGATTTTACAGATTCCACATACTGGGATGTAAGTCTGGAAAATACTATTGAAGTCATTCCCGAGTCAGATATCGTTACTATTGCCGATATTCAGGATACGACGGGTACCGGAAGCGATGAATCAAAACTGAAAGGCCAGGTTGTAACTGTAACGGGTGTCGTTTCCGCCGAAAGTTATGCTTTTGGTGGCAAGTATTATATTCAGGATGGTACAGGTCCGTGGTCGGGAGTATATGTGTATGACTACAACAATGATGCTGCTTATGGCGACAGTATTATGATTACAGCAGAGGTGGATGAATATTACGGCCTTACGGAATTGAAGAATGTATCCTCTTTTGCTGTCCTGAGTAGGGATCATGAAGTTATACCGACAGAACTTACAACAGCCGAGGTAAATGAAGAAGCCTATGAAGGTGTTTTGGTGAAGGTTGTTAATGCTGAAATCACCGATCCCGATATGGGCTATGGTGAATGGGAGATCAACGACGGCAGCGGCGCTTGTGTGGTGGACGATAAAGCGGAATACTATTTCGATCCGGCAAAATATGACAGTGTCAGAAGCCTTGTCGGTGTTGTTGATTATGCGTATGGAGCCAATAAAATCCAGCCGAGATTGGCCTATGACGTCGAGGAGGCCGATGAAAGCATTCGTATCCAGAGAATCCAGCAGGTGCGGCAAAGCGCAGTATTACGAGGAAATGACTACTCACTGTGTAATGGAGATACCGTAACAATAACAGGTGTTGTTACCGTAAAATCGGGTCTGTTTTATGCCGGTAGCGGGAAAAAATATTATATTCAGCAACCCGGCGGAGGCCCCTTCAGCGGTTTACTGATTTATGATTACGAGAGTATTAATGTACCGACTGTATACGAGGGTGATTCAATTTCTATTACCGGGACAATTACCGAATATGTCTCCGGTGGAAATACTACGGAATTTAATGCTACAGGTGAACTCTTACTTTGGGGCGTTGGCGCTAAAATTGATACATCCGATGTAAAAACCGCCACTTTTAATGACAGTCTCTATTACAATGTCTCGACTGCCCCTAATTCCTATTTCGATAATCCTGAATATGTGAATCTGAACTATGAGGCGGAAAAATGGGAAAACGCCCTGATCAGGGTTTCTAATGTGAAAGTTGCCGAAGTGACTCCCTATGGTGTCCGGCTTGATGATGAAACCGGACGCGGGTTTCTGACGAGTATTGGATATTCATCTGGTGTGACAATGGGATCTCCGCCCGAAGGAACCGTATTTAAGTCGGTTACGGGAATAATGTATGATCATTGGGGTAATTATAATTTTATTCCCCGATATGATTCAGACATTGTTGTACTGGAAGGTCCGCCGATGATCTCCAATACCGGTTTCAGTCCTTCAAATCCTCAGCCTGAAGATACGGTAACGATTTCAACATCGGTTTTGGATGACGGCACCATCTCGGAAGTAAAGGCTTTCTATTCAGTTAATGACGGAGCATTCTCTTCTGTCGATATGGTCAATACCAGTGGCTCAGGTTACGAAGTAAAAATCGGACCCTTTGAAAATAATGATAAGATTAGCTATTATGTTACCGCAACTGATGACGATTCAAATTCCGCATCCGACCCGGAAACTGCGCCTGATTCTGTCTATTCTTTTGTTATCAGTGGACCTAACGAGGTTACGATCTACGACATCCAATATACCGATGATCCGTCCGGAGATTCGCCTTATGTTGGTGAATTAGTTAAATTTACCGGTACAGTTACGGCTGATAGCTCCTCGAATACTTCATCATTCTTTGTTCAGGATTTTGATAATTCTGCCCATACGGGCGCTGCCTGGAACGGAGTGATGGTTTATTCATCAGACCATAATAAATATGCTGTCGGTGACAAAGTAGAGTTTGTCGCTGGCGTAAAAGAATATTACGGTTTGACCGAAGTTATTGATGTTGTTTCATCGCAGAAAGTCGGAACCGGTACTGTGACCGAAGAGGTTGTTACATCGGCAGATATTGCTGCCGATTCAGCAAGCTCAGAACCTTTTGAAGGAGCCCTTATCAAAATCAATGATGTAACGGTTACCGAAATATTGACCTATGGAGACTTTGAGGTGACAG
>QNCV01000327.1 GCA_003645845.1 Fidelibacterota bacterium
AAAATTGAGGGTGTTTTGACACCAATGAAAATGATCATGCGCAATCATCGCGATCAGACTGAAACCGTGATGGAATATATCAGTATTACCTATGATGTGACATTCGATAAATATTTCTTTACCGAGCGGAATCTGAAAAAATAAAGGACCTGTATTATGCTTAAAAATACTGTGATTATCGTCTTACTGTCAGTCAGTCTCTTCGCTGAAGTGGACTGGTTTGGTTATTATGAAGGAGAAGGCGATTTCGGAAAGGTTCCGTCAAAGCAGATTTTCTACGGTTATCATAAACTTCGCCTCGATCTGGACACCAGTCCATCGGATAACATCCGCATCAGCGCCAATCTGATTTACAAAGAATATTACGGCCAGACGAACCTGAACTTTCTGGATTTTCTGCATCCCGATTTCAGACCGGTAGTTCCAAGTGCCGACATGACCGGTCTCGATACAATCACCTACATCCCTTATACCCTTTCGGATTCCTTGTTCATTGACAATATGTTTTTACAATTGCATGGCAGATTATTCGATCTGACGTTGGGGAAGCAGCAGATTTCTCCCGGTGTCGGTTATGCCTGGAACCCGACGGATATTTTCAACGAGCCAGACCTCATGGACCCTACCTACGAAAACCCCGGAGTTTCTGCGATTCAAATCGCGATTCCCTTCGGATACCGGATGACTCTCAGCGGAATCCTGCAACCAAAAAATTCCTGGAACGAAACCGTTCAGTATTATCAGTTGAAAAGTGGCGCCGGCCTGTTTGACGTGTCCGCTGTCTACAGCCGCAGCCTGATGACATTAACCGGGTTGATGGGAGCAACGATTCACACCCATGATCTGTACGGTGGCAATATCGAGGGCGATATTATTGGGGTTGGCGTCCGTTCTGAAATCGCTGCCCACCGCATCGACTACAGTAAAAATCTAAAATACGAGTACATCATCGGAGCGGATTATACGTTCAAAAATTCCCTGTATCTGCTCGGTGAATATTATCATAATGATCTCGGGGTCAAACCGGAGAACGTCACCCTGAACGATTATCTGGTGTATTATTCCGGTGAACGGAAGGGGTTGAACCAGAATTACCTTTTCACCCTTGCAATGTATCCCCTGGGAGATCTTATGGATATAAGCGCTTTTTCAATCATCAATCTCGATGATAAAAGCGCTGTCTTTGCGCCTCAGATCATGTACCGGCCGTACCAGAATGTCGAAGTGAGCCTTATGGGCACCTGGTTCGCCGGTGATCCGCAAGACGAATACGGTTATCAGGAATTTGGCGCCCGTTTCAGGATTCGGGCTTATTTTTAATGACAATTTTCAGGAGAATAGAATGAGAAAGAAATTACTGACTAAAATCGGAGAATTGGCCGCCCACAAAACCTGGTGGATGCTGCTTGCTATTGTCATCATTACATTGATCTTTGGTGCGATGTCCGAACATCTTGAAATGAGTATGAATCTGACCGACATTCTCCCGTCGGACGACCCGATGGTCGATGAATTCAACACAATTTTCACGGAATTTAACGGCGCTTCTACAATCTTTGTTGTGGTAGAAGGCGATTTTGACCGGATGATTCAGTTTGCGGAAGACATTACCCCAAAACTCAGGAATCTTGATGATTACATTGAAAACGAGGCCTCTGATAAAATCAAAGCCCAGCACGCCGCTGCGATGGCAGATACCGCTTCAGGACAGGTTAAATTCGATGGCAGATATATCGATCGGGTTGATTATAAAATGCCCGTCGAATTCATGAAAAATCACGGCTTAATGTTGATCAAGCCAAAAGATTTGAAGAATACGGAAGATGTATTTTACGACCCCAATCTTCTGCCTTTTTTAACCAATCTCAACAACAGCCTTGAGAAAGAATATATCAATTCGGAAGAGAAAATATCCACCACTCAGCGGGAACAGAATGCCGTCCGCTTCCTGGATGGCATTGAGAGCTGGGTTGATGCCGTCAATGACGGCTGGTATGCCGAAAATTATAACCCCGGGGATGCCTTAACGGCCGCCGAAGCGGTCACCATCGGCAGCCCCTACATGGTCTCACCGGATCGTTCAATGCTACTTATTATGGTGGAGCCGACTTTCAATGTCATGGAAATGGATCTGGTTCTGCCGGCCGTTTATGCGATTGAGGAAATGGTAAAGAACGAGGCTCCCAAATATCATGTCAAAGCCGGTTTGACCGGCGGTGTTGTTCTCGGTCGTGACGAATACGTCTCCGGAATGGAAGATTCCATGCTGTTGACGCTTCTGTCCCTGGTGGCTGTATTTATTCTGTTCGTGGTCACATTCCGGATGCTGAGTGCGCCGCTTTTGGCAATGCTGAACCTGATTATCGGACTTGTCTGGGCCATGGGCGTTTCCTGGCTGCTGGTGGGAATGCTCAATATGTTCACTGCAATGATGGCGGTTGTTCTGGTCGGGCTGGGTATCGATTTTTCAATCCACATTATCTCGGTCTTCAGTGAGCTTGTCCAGAAAGGCGTCGATCCAAGCGACGCCATTGTCGAAACCATGCAGAAAGTGGGGGGCGGTATTATCACCGGCGCATTGACAACGTCGGCGGCATTTCTGACCCTGATGATTGCCCGCAGCAACGGAATGTCGGAGTTCGGTCTCGTCTGCGGCGTCGGATTGATTGTTCTGATGATAGGTACATTAATTACGATGCCGACTCTTTTAATGCTGCGGGAAAAATACCGTTCATGGCGGGGAAAAGAATTGAAAAAAACCAGGGATGTATCCTATCAGGCCGTCGGGAACTTTAGTGAATCGATCTTTAAACGCTGGCGTTTTTCATTAATCGGAATCATTCTTGTTTCGGTATTTTTCGGTATCATGATCAGTCGGGTCACCATGGATTATAACTACCTAAACATGGAACCGGCCGGACTGGAATCGATTAGGTTGAACGATAAGGTGATTGAAAAATTCAATTTTTCATCCGATGTCACCATGATGACCGCCAAATCCCTCAAGGAAAACTACGAACTAACCGAAGCCGTTAAAGAAAAATCCAGTGTCAGTTACGTGGAATCCATCAGCGACTTTCTGCCAACAATCGACGAGCAGAATGAACGCCGGCCGAAAATCCGGGAACTTCGGCAGAAAATGGAAAATGCTCAAATCGGTTTTCAGGCAAATTCCGATGCAAAAGAAAAACTGAAATCGGAAGTTCAGCGTCTGATGTTCAATGTCATCGAACTGCAGGAGATGGCCTACGCCGGCGGTCAGGATCAGGTTGACCAGAAAGCCACCCGTCTCGTGGGAACCCGTGATAACCCCGAGGCCGGCAACCTGAACAAGCTGCTTAATCGCCTG
>QNCV01000328.1 GCA_003645845.1 Fidelibacterota bacterium
TAATCGACGCCAGTTGCATTCCATTCTCCGGAACCTCATAAAACAGATAACCCGCCGTGTTGGACACCCGGCAGGGTCCGCTACCGTCGTCGATCAGCCAGACGCCCTGAGCGAAATCACGATCGATTACGCGTACACTGTCAATCCGGACGACAACACTTTCAAAAGACTCAGCTGTCGGGGAACCAGATGCAAGATCCACTGTTTGGAGCGGCTCACGCTCCGGCAAACCATAACTCCCGCTAAACAGAGTAGCGCTTTCCAGCTGAATTTCCGTCATGCCGTCCCGCTCGGTAACCGTTCCAATTATCCTCGCTTTGGCTCCGGTCTGGGCGTAAAACTGAGCATCCTCATCCCTGACAATAACGCCACTCCAGGCAGACCCGTTCGGATCGGCAATGACGGTTTCCTGCGGGTCAAAGATACCCGTGGAAACCGTCACAACGCCAACAACCAAAACTCTCTTACCGACCAAACTTGGATCCTGTTGTACTGTATAAATGTCCGTAACCGTCTGGGCAGTGAGTTGCAATGCAAAAAGTATAATAACGAGAAAATATATTCTGGTTTTCATATTTGTCTTTCCGGCTCGTAATCGAGCAATATTAAAATGTGAAAGGTTCATTGGATATACTGTGTCCGATAGCCGAGTTTACCATCCTTGTATTCATAAATTCGGAAAGTAAGCTGTCGGCCCCAGTAAGCACTAACGGGTGCGCTGATATAAAGCGGCACATTGCCCAGCCAGTGATGTTCATCGCGATGGAAATGCCCTGCAAGGACTGCTTTAACTTCGTACTGATTGAGCAGGTCAATCCATTTTTTTTGAATCTCCTTTCTCCAGCCACGGTGCATCCTGTTGTTGTAGAAGTCATCGACAGAGGGAGTGTGGTGGCAGACAATCACCGGTTTACCGGCAGCCTTTTTAAGACCAGCTTCCAGTTCATGCAAAGGATCATAGGATTCATCCTCGTATGCATGTGCCAGTGGCTCTGTAAATAGGAGCAGAAACAGCAGTCCATTATGTTCATGCAGCGCAGATAAATCACCAAATTGTTCGACGTAGGCTTGTTTGGTTTCCAAATATCGCTTGCCGAAAATATCATGATTCCCCGGCACGAAATACACCGGCATATCAAATTCCCGGTACAGTTCCAGGGCTCTCCGGACTACAGATGTGTCTTCCATTTTTTCCTGGGTAATGTCCCCGGTATGGATTACACATTCGATTTTCATCGGCAGATTGTTCACTGCATTAATAATCTTCTTGATTCTCTCCTCACTACCGGGCTCATCAAAGTGGGTATCGGTAATCTGGACAAAATAGGTTGACTCGTCTTCTGCCCGGTCGGCTGCCAAAAGAGGTCCTGCCAGGATCAGCAGAACCGCGACGGCCAACCATACAATGCCAAACCAATAGTTAGTGACTTTGGCAGATTTTCGGTCGATTAACATTAATCCTCCTCTGAAATTGGCAAACCGCTCATGACAAGATTACTGCGAATCAATCCAGGCCTTTATCACATCACCGTGACAGGCTTTGGGTTTACAGTAACATCCCAGTCGCTTGCCCTTTAAGGCCAGTACCGCTTTTCTGAATTCGGAATCCTCCTCAAGTTTTTTATAAAAATCCTCTTTGAACTTCTCGATACATTCCTCCCGTGTATGCGTTGTAGAGCAGATTTGACAATATCCGATGGGATGAGGATTTCCCAGCCAGCCCTCCTCACCGGGCTTAATTCCCTCTGTGAGCATATTGGTTCGCTTTTTTATTCCCCTTCCGATGTAGACATCGTATTCATCGGTATTCAGGTTCACGACAATGGTTTCCACATTCGACACCTTTTTAGTTCTGTCCTCTTTGTGGGTACAAGCGCCGGCAGCAAGGAATAAGATCAGCATAATAATCAGTCTGTTTTTCATACAATGATCACCTTCTGGACCGGTCATCCAGGTATTGGTCCAGCGGATTTTCAGCGCTGGTATTGAGCGATTGTATCCAGTCGATAACCGGCTGACGATAGCTGATATAGGTGTATTCGGGATCGGGATCATATTCGTGGAAAGGCGTATCACTTCGAATATACAAGTAATCAATAGTTAAAACCTGATAAGAGGAATCCGGATGAATCGGGGTTCCATCGCTCAGCGTCTGATCGCTTTTACTGGCGATGCCGACAACCAGGAAACGTCTCATACAGTCTATCACCTGCTGCCCGGTAAGCTCTAATTGGACAATGTTGTTTTCAAAGGGCAACACACCAACGATATCTTCCAGCGTGATTTCTCCCTTGAGGATACTCTGCCGAATACCCCCCGAATTGGTCATTGAAATGTCGGCAGACGGGAATTTCTCCAACCAGGAATCCATAATCATATTGTGCATCTCATTCGAATTCTGCGAAATATCCGTATTCACATATCCGATGACTTGTGATAATGAAGAGTCGACTTTCGACCGCCAGTATTCAACAATGGATTCAATTTCCGGATCAGGATTTCCACCACTATTGGCGATTAATTCCTGCTGAAGGGAAATGATAGTGTCTGCAACTGTATCGAACACGATATCAATTTTGCCGTAGTGCGACATGCGTGCTCCGGCTTCAATGATAGCAACACCATCCGACATTTTATTAACACGCTGGTGGCTGTGTCCGCCGCTAATAATTGAAATGCCCAACTCTGCGGCAACCGGCGCCAGCGAATCCATTGTCGGTTCACCGAAATGCCCGTCAATGACAAGTAACTCAGCTCCCCGTTTTTTCATTTCAGGAACATATTCATATAACGCATCAGTGTAGGGAATGAAATCGTAATCTTTCACGTTATCCGGAAATGTGCTCGTCGGCGTATCAGTGGTGGTCAGCCCGATAACACCAACTTTAACGCCATTTACTTCCACGATTCTATAGGGTTGCGCCCAATCTGCCTGATCGCCGGTTTCCTTTTCTTTGATATTGGCGGAAAGAAAGGGAAATTCCGCCTGATTCGCCCGTTCTTTAATCCCATCGATTTTCCAGTCGAATTCATGATTTCCGATAGCGGCTGCATCATAGCCCATGGCATTCAACACCGCCGTCATCGATTCACCGTGAGTCCATGTGGAAATAGCAGGCCCCGTCCACATATCACCACCGCTCAGCACCAAAAAGGGTCCGTCTTCCGTATAGCCCTCTTTTTCTTTCCAGAGCCCCATCATTCCTGCGGCGCCGCCATACCGTTCCGTGGGTTCCATCCAGCCGTGCTCGTCATTCGTGTACAAAATCGTCAATTCTGCCACAGCATCGGGTTTGACCGCCACAGGATTGCAAGATGTTAAGAAAACAATACTGAGCAGAATCCAGA
>QNCV01000329.1 GCA_003645845.1 Fidelibacterota bacterium
ATCGATTGTCCGGGCTAAAGATTATCTGCTGCAGGGCCGGGCGGTCGTCATCTTTCAAATTACTTATAACATTCTGAAATCCATCGGCCGGAAACAGATTGTGGATAAGGAACCCAGTAAGTTTCACCCCTACATACCCCGATTTAATCCTACTTTCGGCAAAATCGCCTTTGAATTATATAAGGAACATGACCTTCTGGTACCTGTAACACCCATTGGCATACACGGCGCGGAAGGGCTGAATCCGTTTAAAAAAATGGTGATCAGTATTGGGAAACCGCTGACAATCGCATCCTGCTTTCATAAACGGGATGAAAAAGACCCGATAACACGGTTTACAAATGAATTGGAGCGCCAGGTTGCTGATCTGATCGAGAAATCGGGCCTGCCGCTTTCTTCCTGTAGTTGATTCATCCCGATCAATCGACATTAGCCAAATCGTCAATTAATCAAATAATTCTTCGCGAAAAGCCTCTTTCAGTTCCGCCTGCATGGGAAAGACGACAATATCCCGGGATTGGTCGGGAGTTATGCTTTTCTCAAAGATATCGTTGATTTCATTGGCGGTCCGGCTGTAAACCCGGCAGAAGATCGTGGCTTTCTGCAATTCCGGTGGTCCGCCGAGTTTCATGTTAGCCGCCAGTTCCAGATTTTCCATATCCCCATCCCGGCAGAGAAAAATAATGGCATTTTTCCCGCTGTCACGAATCTTACCGGCAAGCATGTCCCAGACTTCCGAGCTGTGGATATCACCTTCAATGGGATTGTGAATGAAACAGCCCATAACCGCCTGACGCTGGGCATCCTGGAATTTTTGCTGTTTCCGATCAATATTCATACGACCGGCAACCACAACAATATCATCATGGCTTTTACGTTCTTTGTCACCGCTCAGATGGAAAAAAAGCATCTGCCCGAAACGCCCGTAGCCGAGAATCATAAAGATATTCCCGTCAGGATCAAGGTATTCCCGTTGCAGAACCCAGTCCCGGTACAGACGCTTGGTAACCGCCTGATAGCCATTGAAAATCTTCACATCCGCATACATCGGGTCCTTTAGGAAGCTCTCCTTCCAGAGATCGTGCAGGTTTAGATTACCGAGATGAAAAAAGGTTTTTAACGCTTTTCGCCGGTCCGGCATGCGCTGAATGCAGACCAGCGTATTCAGGTTGGTGATATCTTGGTTGGTGGTAATATAAACACATCCGGCGCGGTGAACACCGGCCCGGCGCAGCACCGAGTACTGGGAAAAATCATCCCGTAACCACCAGGTTGTTTTACTCTTCTTTAAAAAAATGCTGCGGGAATTATTTTCATCTTTTTCAATTACAATGACTTTATGAGATTTCGGCGAGTGTTCTTTGACCAGATCGTAGATCAGTTTACCGTTTCGACCAAGGCCGCAGATCACGGTATGATTGCGCCAGCGCGGTGAAAACCGACTGAGCAGTTTTTCCTGAATGACCTGGTAAACGGCTCCCAATGTTAATAACGGCGCCAGAAAATAACACATCCAGAGGACTGTAATAACCGTAGCAGATCCTCCCGACGGCATTCCGATATCAATTCCGCCGATGATAAACAGCGTCAGCGAATAATAGAGTGCTTCAAAATAACGCCCGGCGCCGCTTTCCGAAACCATATCGGTTTGTAAAAACGAGATGCAGGCCAGCAGCGTTACCAAAACAAATATAAACAATTTCCAGTATTTCCAGACAATTCTTATCATGACTTTTTCTCCAAAAACAAGTAAAATTACTCACTTTCTTTATGAGTCGCAAAAGTTATCTGGGCATTGTTTTTTCAGAAATGATAGGTTTCGGAGAATTATTTATTCAAGTTGGGAAAAAACCATAACAATCTGATAATGGTCTCTTTAGTCAGTCGGGACAATTATTAATGGCACAGATATTGATTCATTCCACTAAAACAACAGTTCGCAGACACGCTATTCAATTATCAGGAGTATTTACATGGATTATCAAAAATTTCTTGCCGGCCGTACTCAGTACATCAAAGCCAGTGTCATCCGTGAAATTCTAAAAGTCGTCTCCCAGCCGGGCATGATCTCACTCGCCGGCGGTTTGCCGTCACCAGATAGTTTTCCACTTGAGATTATCGACGAACTGTCATCAAAAGTTATTCGGAAATACGGACCGAAAGCATTTCAATACAGCGCCACCGAAGGTATCCCGGAATTCCGTGAAGCGCTGGCAATTTACCTGGGTAAAAAGGATATTCCGGCAACTGTGGATGACATCTGCGTTACCAGCGGTTCCCAGGGACTGTTAGACGGGATTGGGAAGGTCTTTATTTCGGAAGGTGATAAAGTGGCTGTCGAAGCGCCAACCTATGTCGGCGCCCTGCAGGCATTCAATTCCTACGGTCCGGAATACCTCTGCATTAAAACCGATGATAACGGCATTATTCCTGAACATCTCGAAGAATTACTCAGGGAAAATACGATTAAATTTGTTTACCTGGTGCCTACCTTTCAGAATCCCACCGGCCGCACCCTGCCGCTGGAGCGTCGGGTTAAAATTGCGCAAATTATTCAGAAATACAATATGCTTCTGATTGAAGACGATCCTTACAGTGATCTGCGCTATACCGGTGAGCCGGTGACTCCACTGAAAGCCCTGGCGCCTGACAATGTGATTTATACCAGCACGGTTTCTAAAATTCTCGCACCCGGTTTTCGGACCGGATTTTATGTTGCTCCGGCGGAATTGAAAACCTGGCTGGTCCGCGCCAAGCAGGGGGTCGATCTGCATACCGCCACTTATCCTCAGGCAATTGCCGCTGAGTATCTTGCCGGCGGTTATCTGGATAAACAGATTGAAAAAATAATCAGTCTTTACAAACCCAAACGGGAAGCGATTCTGGAAGCCCTGGAGCAGAATCTGCCTGATTCCTTTAACTGGTCAAGGCCCGATGGCGGGATGTTCATCTGGGTCGAAGGTCCAAAGGGCTTTGACGCCGAAGCCTGTTACCATAAAGCCGTAGAACAGAAAGTCGCATACGTTCCGGGCAAATATTTCTTCACCAGTCCCGACGACGGATTGGAAACCATGCGCCTGAATTTCTCCATGTGCGATGCGGATACGATTCGAAAAGGGATCCGGATTCTGGGTGATGTCATCAAGGATTTCATGTAGTTTTATCGCTTCGTATTCAAATATTTTCCTTCATATTTACATTCTGTAATGGTTAGATTAGTCCGTCTATTTTCGGAGTATTTTTTGGATAATAAACAGATCTCTGCAATCGCAGAAAACTATTTTCAGTCGGGTTTTAATTGTGCCAAACCGGTATGAAACATGGCATTGTCAACGGCTGCCGG
>QNCV01000330.1 GCA_003645845.1 Fidelibacterota bacterium
CCATTTCTCCCAGAGAACTGAGACGGCTGAAACGTAAAAGACCGGACATGAACGTCATTAAAAGTCTGGTGGTTCGGGGAGATAATCGCGACCAATTGTTTCGTGATCTGGAGGAGCTTGGTCCTATTGTCGACGCCTTCATCACCGATACATACGACCCGGCCTCCGGCGCGACAGGGGCCACCGGCAAGACCCACGACTGGAGCATCAGCCGGGAACTGACGGAGCAATCGCTAAAACCGGTGATCCTGGCCGGAGGACTGATGCCTGAAAATGTGTACGAAGCTATTTTAAAGGTCCAACCCGACGGCGTGGATGCGCATACGGGTGTGGAATCGGCTGGGGGCCGCAAAGACCCGGAAAAAGTACGGCGTTTTATTGCAGAAGCCCGGCGCGGTTTTGCCGCTCTGCACCAGGTAGCGCCGCTGGAGATTCCCATCAACGGCGTCCTCGATTTGCACACCTTCAGCCCGCGTGAAGTCAAAAACCTGGTGCCGGAATACCTGCGGGTCTGCCGGGATAAGGGCATCTATTCTGTCCGTATCATCCATGGCAAAGGTACCGGAACGCTGAGAAAGATTGTCCGGTCAATTCTGGAAAAATCACCGCTGGTGGAAACCTTTGAAACCGCTGGTAACTGGGGTGCAACGAGTGTCATTCTGCGGAGCGGAAACTAATTAAAAACTGAAAATTAAAAATCTTAAAAAAGATTTTGGATTTATTTCCGGTCTATCAATAAAGGCTATTTTTTTACTATACTTGCCGCCACCATATTAGCCACTTTACTTCGCAGGGGGATGACATTGCCGTGGGGTATGTGAACGCGGTTGGTCAGCAGGATGATAAAGGTTTTAGTCTGAGGATCAATGACGATGGATGTCCCGGTGAAGCCGTCGTGCCCGTAGCAGGATTTATCGAAGATGTCGCCCATATTGGAGCGGTAATCGGAATAGACGTCCCAGCCAAGCCCCCGACCGGAAAATTCGAGCTCCGGGTAGATTGTGGTCATAGCTTTTACTGTCAGTGGTGACAGGATGCGGGTGCCTTTATAAGTACCGCCGTTCAGCATCATCTGGGCGAAAATTGCCAGATCGTCGGCCGATGAAAACAATCCGGCATTTCCGGAAAGCCCGCCCATAAGCCTGGCCAGTGGATCGTGAACAAATCCCTTAAGGGGTACACCATTAACTATCTCGGTCGGTGCAATGCGTGAAAAATATTTTTCCGGCGGAGTAAACATAGTGCTCTGCATGTTCAACGGCTTGAAGATGTTTTTCCCTGTGAATTCATCGATATCCATGCCGGTTACGCGACGGATAATTTCACCCAGGGTAATAAATCCGAGACAGCTATAGGCAAAATGGAGTCCTGGCGGATTCTGTTTTTCAATCGTGGCAATCCGGTGGATGACCGCTTCCGGACAGGGAGCACCGAATTCTGATTTGAGCGCTTTGAAGTCAGTATAGGGCGGGAGACCGGATGTATGGGTCAGGAGATGGTAGAGCCGGATGGGTTCGGCGGGAGAGCCGTCTTCGTAAATATAGCGAGTGTATTCGGGAATGAATTTTTCCACGGGGTCCATCAGGCGCAATTGACCGCGCTCAACAAGAATCATGATGGCCGTAGCGGTTGCCACCGATTTCGTGAGTGATGCCATATCGAACATTTTACCAGGCGTCATGGGAATCGTGTCTGGATAGACCTGGGCATTTCCGTAGGCTTTCCGGATGACGACAGCTCCTTTCCGGGCTACCATGAGAACTGCTCCGGGAAGATGGCCGGCGGCGATTTCTTCGTTGATCAAATCATCTATCTTCGCCAGCTTGACGGGGTCCATTCCAACTGCCGCGGGTTTTCCCCAGTGCAAAATCGCAGAACGGGAATAAGACCGACAGGATTGAAAAACCAACATAGTGGCAAGAAGGAAAAGAGAAAGGGTTTTTATAATTTTCATGATAATATCTTCTCATAATTATAGTTGGTCGAGATCAATATCCAGAATCGGCTGGTCCTTATAGCCGCGGTAATTGAAGTGCCACCACTCGGAATTGATACCGCTGAATCCGTGCCGCTCCATGGTTTCATGAAGAATTCTGCGATGTTCGATAGCGGCAGGCGAACAGTCCATGTAATCCATGTGCGCCCGTTCGGAAAAATCGTCGAAACCGGATGGCATTTCAACTTCATTGCCATCGAGATCGAGCAGCGTAACATCCACGGAATAGGCGCGGTTATGATTGGAACCGGAGGCGGGATTGGCGACATAGCGGTCGTCGGGCAGAATAGCCCACATGCGCTTCTGGACGGAAAGCGGACGGTAGCCGTCGAATACTTTCAGTCTGTAGCCCTGTTTTTTCAGATCGGACTGAACATCTTTCAGCGCCATCGCCGGTTTCTTTGCCAGGAAACAGCGGGCGCTGGGATAAAGAACTTCACCGACGAAATTGTTTGTTGTGGCATAGCGAATATCCAGGACGATATCGGGGATAACCGTTTTCAGCTCGACAAGATTGTGAGCCGGTTTAGGTTGACAGGCTGAGAGCAGCAGTAATAAAAGGATTTTTGATTGAAATAATGAATGTCGAGACTTCATATTGTTATTTCCGGATTTATTTTGTCTGTTAATTTAATATAAAGCGATAATGTTCAAAGTTTAAAGTTCAAAGTTCGAAGTTTAAAGTTTGTATCGTCCTGAATGTCACGTCCTGAAATAGGTTGACAGAAAATAAGGAGAAGAAAGCCTGTCAACCAGGACAGGTTATCATTATGGTAATGCATTCAAGCAGAAAGTAATCAAAGATATTGAAGATGGCTTTAAGGCGGTTTATAATCCCTCAATATTGATCTGTCATTCGGATTGTGGTATTTGGTGTCACAGCAAGGCACATTGATTTGTAGAAAAAATATGGTGTAAAAATCAGTATGACGGAACAGGATCATGTATATGAGAATACTTTAACTAAATAAGTAATTTGACAATAATACAAAAAATATTAAATTGAAAATATTGGAAAATATGAGGTACTTTATGCAGTACAAAGTTTGTTTGTTTACATTGTTGCTTGGTCCCTTTCTCTTTGCTAACCCGGTCGTTACAATCACCACCGATAAAGATGTTTATGATTATCTTGAAAACATCGACTTTACGATCACTATTCATAATGCAAGTGACGACACGTTGGTCTATGAATTCAGTAGTGCACAATTTGTTCGTTATTATATTGATGGAATTTATTGCAGTACAGGACCTTGGACACAAGCATTTACAACCATAACACTATTTCCAGACTCTTCAATTACTTACTCAAAAACCCACCTTCCGGAAGAATATAAACTTTATC
>QNCV01000331.1 GCA_003645845.1 Fidelibacterota bacterium
ATGATAATATTGAGGGTGTTGGTGCCGCCGAAGTGTTCATTGATGAACCGATCGGTCAAAACTATGTCGCTGCCTTTTTCGAATTTTGCAAGAAAACTGGAGTTGATCCAGACCCTACTTATGCCCCACAATGAGATGATAATAATGAGAGCGGTCAGTATGGGTGTGAAATATTTATATTTTACAACAGTATGGGCAAAACGATGGAATAATTGATCTTCGTGGCCTTGGTTTTTCCGGGTGGAGGCTTTCCGTTTCGGAAGACCAAACACCAGTATTCCTGACGGGATCAGGATTAATGAAAAGACCATGGCCGACATTACTCCGAAAGCAGTAAAAATACCGAAATATTTTATTGGATAAACTTCGGAAGTAAGCAGAGAAATGAATCCCACTGCGGTAGTGACAGAAGTCATCATAACCGGTTTCCACATGCCTTTCAGCATATCGGTGACGGCTTCACGCTTGGATACGCCGGGGTTTTCCAGTAGAAAAAGGTCCAGATGACTATAAAGATGAATGCCATCCGCCACGCCAATGGCAATCAGCATAACCGGTATCATTGTGGATACGGCATAAATTGGAATGTTGAGCCAGGCCATCAACCCGAATGCCCAGATTACGCTGAACAACACAACGAGCAGCGTGAAAAAGGTGTTCTTGACACTGCGCAACACGAAAAGCAGTACGGCGATGATAACGATTATGACAATGGGAACCATTTTTTTCATATCTTTTGGGCTCAGATATGCCAGAGTTCCTTCAACAATCGGAGTTCCGGCGACGTAGATGCGTTCCGGTCCTTCATAGGATTTTGCCAGGTCCAGAATCCGGTGGTAGAACTCCTGGGAAAATACGTCGTCTTCAATATTGGCGATGATCACGGAAACGGTTTCGTCTTCCGATATGATCCGGCCGAATATCATTTCATTGCTTTTAACGTTTTGCCGAATTTCTGCCAGCGCTTCCGCCGATGTCGGTACCTTTTTATAAAAAGCTTTGACGTCCATTCCGTCTTCGGTTCCAACGATATTATCAGCGGTGTAAAGGGAGGTGATGTCAGCTTTGTTAATTTCGGGCATTTTCCCCAATTTGCGGGTAATATCTTTAATTTTGCTTAAAGTGTTGTGATTGTAAATGCCTTCAGGATTTTCAATAGCGATTATAATGCCGTCTTTGATATTAAACATCTTTTCGGCTTCGTCGCTGAAAATAAAAGCCGGATGATTCTGAGGCATATACTTATCAAGATCAGTTTCCATCCGGGCGTTGGATTTCATTGTTCTCATGAATAGGAAAGTTACAACCAGAATCAGAATAAGATTAAGCAGGGGAAATTTGAATAATTTGTTTAGGAAAGTTTGCATAAGATCTCCATGGAAAAATAAAAATCAGTGTGAATTTGTCGACGATAGCCTTTACGGTATCTCACAATTTACACCTACTTTGTTAATAGGGTTCTGAGGGAATTAATCATATTATTACCCTCTTTTTTTAAATCAAAGGCATATCCTGAAAGGCGCCACCGTGTAACCAGGAGTCGTACTGAACCCATAACCAGATTAGCTATCTGGCCGGTTGGAATATCTTCACGGATTTGTCCGCAGTCCTGTCCGGCTCGAATGAGATTGGCTGTTACTTCAAGATTATTTTTCATAATTGACAGTACATTATCTGCCAGGAATTTGTCGTTTTGGAATATTTCCTCCGAGAATATAACGGCGGTGATAATCGGCTTTTCGGTAAATAAATCAATCTGGCCGCTGATAATGTTCAGCAGCCGGTCAAGTGGCGGTTCTTCTGAATTTGATAGATGGAAGTTTTTCTCGATTCTGTTTTTAAAAAGGGTCAAAATGCCGTTTAATATTTCGAGTTTATTCGAGAAATGACGATACAAAGCGCCCTCGGTCAGGTTGATACTTTTTGCCAGGTTTTTAATCGTCAGAAACTGGATGCCTTTTTCGGCGATGATGCCGATGGCGGCTTCGATTATTTCCTGTTGTCTGTTTGTGAATTCCGGCATAGTTTTCTCTGATATAAGTGAATGTTTACTCACTGATTATTTTAAAACTGATTTGTCTGGAATGCAAGGAAAATCTCCAACTTAATCAGATTTGGTCGGAAATCGATTTAATTACAAGGAGATTAAGAGGAAAATCGGAATCGTTATGCCAAGAACGCAGCGTATCTTTGGGAACTTCAATAAACTCATTTATACCGAGAGAATATTGGACATCGTTCACATATAGATTACCGCTGCCTTCAAGAACATAAAAGAATACATCAGTCGGCATGGAGTGGGCTTCCATTGCGCCACCGGGTTCAAGGGCGAGGTGAACGATTTCCAGGTGACCGGACAGGTGAATTCGCCTTCCCTCAACGAGGGGAATATTGTAAAAAGGAGCGATGTCGGTAATATTCGTTTTCTTCATAGGGATTCCGGAAAATTGAAACCTTGCGAAGGTTTAAAACCTTCGCAAGGTTCATTCGTCTATTTTACTACTTGCCGGCCATCATTGCTTCGATGTCTTCCCTGACATCGCCAATCGGTTTGATATCAAAGTTATCAACCAGCACTTTGGCCACATTGGGAGACAGAAACGCCGGGAGAGTAGGTCCGAGCCGAATCCCTTTGACACCCAGGAAAAGCAGCGCCAGCAGAACGGCGACGGCTTTCTGCTCATACCAGGCAAGGTCGAAGGAGATCGGCAAATCATTTATATCATTCAGACCAAATACCTCTTTCAATTTCAAAGCGATCACTGCCAGTGAATAGGAGTCGTTACATTGACCGGCATCCAGTACCCGGGGAATACCGCCGATGTCGCCCAGGTTTAGTTTGTTATAGCGATATTTGGCGCAACCGGCGGTCAGAATGATGGTGTCTTTCGGCAATTCTTCTGCTACCTCTGTGAAATAGGAGCGGCTTTTCTGACGACCGTCACAACCGGCCATGACGATAAAGCGTTTGATAGCTCCGGATTTTACTGCTTCGACCACTTTATCTGCGAGCGCCAGGACTTGGGCATGAGCAAATCCACCAATAATTTCACCAGTTTCGATTTCCGTTGGCGGAGGACAGGTTTTTGCCAGCTTAATAATTTCCGAGAAATCCTTCGGCTGACCGTTTTTGCGATCGGGAATATGCTTAACTCCTGGATAGCCGGTCATACCGGTTGTAAAGATACGATCTTTGTAACTGTCTTTGACGGGAGTGATACAGTTGGTCGTCATCAAAATCGGGCCGTTGAAGGACTCGAATTCCTTGTTCTGTTTCCACCAGGCATTGCCGTAATTGCCGACAAAGTGTTCATATTTCTTGAAAGCCGGGTAGTAATTA
>QNCV01000332.1 GCA_003645845.1 Fidelibacterota bacterium
AAGCAGAAGTCTGGGCGGAGATGATTCAATCTGCCCGAAAGACAATCGACATTGAGCAATTTTATGTCTCCAATCAGGCGGGCGAAGCCCTGGAACCGGTTATCCGGGAGATCGAAAAAGCGGCTGACCGCAGTGTTACTGTCCGGGTAATTGCGAATAGACGTATGGCCTCAACCTATCCGGAAACCCTGGAACGCCTGAATACCCGGAATAATATTACCGTAAGGAAAATTGCCGTATTCGATGAAAAGGGTGGAGTTCAGCATGCAAAGTTTTTCATTGTTGACCGTGAACAGGTGTTTCTGGGCAGTCAAAACTTCGATTGGCGGGCGCTGGATCATATTCACGAGATTGGGTTGAGGATTCGCAATAGGGAGTATGCCCGGCGGATGACCGATCTTTTTGATCTGGATTGGCGGCAGTGTCCGGGCCAGCGGATTGATTCGCTGAAGCCGGCCGGGAAGGATAATTGGATTGAGATGTCCGTTGGTAGCCGGGAGAAATTACGGTTTCTTACTGCTGCCAGTCCCATCGGCAATGTACCGATATCCTTTAGAGAAGATTTGTCAGTAATCATAAAGATGATTGACAGAGCCGAAAAGCGGGTTTATGTACAACTGCTGTCCTATTCACCGTTAGGTCGCGATCATTGGTTTGGCGATTTAGACGAAGCTTTACGCCGGGCCGCGGCCCGGGGTGTAGATGTGCGTCTGCTCTGTTCCGATTGGTGCCAACATAAATATGAGATGCCTTATCTGAAGGAACTTGTCAAACTGGATAATCTGGATGTGAAACTGAGTACAATACCGCAATGGTCAAAGGGTTATATTTCCTTTGCCCGAGTTGAGCACTGTAAGTTCATGATTATCGATAATAAGATTTCCTGGGTCGGTTCCAGCAACTGGAAGCGGAATTATTTCTACAGTTCCCGAAATGTGGCCGTCATTGTGGAAAATGGGCGAGTGAATCAGGAATTGTCCAAAATATTTTTAAAAAGTTGGAATGGTCCCTATGTCTGGAGCGTGGATCCTGAAAAGGATTACGTACCGAAATTTTATGGCGAAAAGGATTGATTTTTATATAAAAAGACACCATTTTATCATTAGTGACTATATAAGTAAAATATTAGTTTGACTAAATAACAGGGAGTTTGACATGAAAAACAAAGCGATACTGATTGTTGCACTCGCGTTATCTCTTATCTTTATGTTTTGTGATACGGGAACCGGTCCGGAAGATGATGGGGCTAATCTCAACGATACCATACCGCCATCCGTTCCGGTTGGTTTGACTTTCGATCAGAATGCATCGATTGAAGACACCATCAAAATTGACTGGGAGGAAAACACGGACTCTGATTTTGATAAATATCGGGTTTATCGGGCGGTCGGTGCGGATTCTCTGCCACTTTATGAACCGGTTTATGAAACCCGTTTGACAACTTATACCGATGCCGGAATGAATTACAGCACATATTATTATTACCGGATTTCCGCTGTTGATAAGAATGGTAATGAAAGCGAAAAAAGCGCTGCGGTTCAGGCGCTTACGGTGAATATCAATCCGCCGGCGAAACCGACGGGTTTTACGGTCTATGCCTATAATTTACCCGATGAAACCCCCTCCGTTGAACTGCGCTGGACGGCCAATACGGAATCGGATTTTGATCATTACAGCATTTATCGGCACACCACCTTCGCATTGACAACGACGGATTCGACATACTTTATCGCAAGGACAACGAATAATATGTACATTGATACCGATGTTGAAGTCGGGACGGAGTATTATTACCGGATTACTGCCGTTGATAAAGGGCTGCTTTCCAGTATTGCCGTGACTGCCAAATCCGATACACCCTTGCCGCGGCCGTCGCTGAATTATCCGGAAAAAGGTATAACCACTGAGACATTGCGTCCCGGTTTTAGCTGGGAACGCATCGAAGGCGCCAGCAAATATGAAGTGATCGTTCAGACATCACTGTATAGTGGCGAGTATCATCGGATTGAGGTTGATCAACCCTCTTCAGGCACCGAAGTCACCGCCAGTTATCCTTCATCACCGGCCTTGGTTAATGGTACGAAATACTACTGGCTGGTTGCAGTGTTCTCGTCGGATAATACGGCGGCTAATACATACAGCGACAGCACGTGGTATTTCTATATCCCATCGAAGTGAAGAATTTATACCTTTTTCATTTTACCGCCGGGTCATTGTGACCCGGCGGTTTTTTATTATCCGGTCATCACGTCTGATAAAATATTCTGGTTCATTTTATTATACCGTAAAATGAAAATACTTGACTTTAAATTCCAAAAGAATTAAAGTAATATCAATCATTGGGGGCAGAAACGGTAAGTCTGAACCGCCCGGTTCCTACTTGCCGGTATTTGACAGACGGAAGTAAATGAATGCTTATTGGAGGGAATATAAGCATGTCTGACGATACCGATTCTGCCGGCTCGAAACGAGCGACATTGATACGATTGAAACGCTCCGATTGCGGAAGCGAGGGAGTTCTGATCTTTCAGAATTTCCATTGCTACAGTCTCGAACTTCCCTGGAAAGATAATCAACAAAATATATCCTGTATACCAGCCGGTAAATACACCGGCTATCTGCAGGGACAACGGGCAGTACTGTGTTCCCGGCCAACCATTACAAAATTTATGAACCTGCTGCAGGGACAATCATTTGATTTGAATATTCTGGATACAATTGCGGAACTATAGATGGGAAATGACAATATCCAAATGACAAAAAAACAAACAAATATCTCCAACGGGAGTCTCTGATGAGACAATTACTCAAATCACAAAACCCAAACAAACCTCAATCACTGAAATCGCAAAACTCAAACAAAAACCAATCTCCGGAATTACATTTGAAAAAGAAACGCCCCGGATTCCTCCGGGGTGTCAAACCGGCAATACTATTGCCGGCGCTGTTACTGATGCCAATATAAGACATACCGGGTAATTATGTCAATAGAAAATCAAAAAGTTATATTTCAAAATCCAAACAAAATCCAATTCTCAAAATTCCAAATCCCAAATTCAGAACATGATAATCTCAACCATCTGCTGTTTAGGAAATTAG
Organism: Fidelibacterota bacterium; assembly: GCA_003645845.1. Lineage (GTDB taxonomy): Bacteria > Fidelibacterota > UBA2242 > UBA2242 > UBA2242 > B118-G9. The sequence continues at coordinate 3,100 of QNCV01000332.1, forward strand.
TATTTCGAACTTGGATTTTGTTTGATATCTTGTGCTTATGATCTGGAATTTACTCCAAAGGAGGTAACATGGCTGCAAACATACTGACATCAATTATCGGGGGTGGTCTGACCGGATTGATCGGCAACGCCCCGACCTCGTTTACCAGTTATAAGATGCAAAAACTGAAGAACCAGCACGAGGAGAAGATGCAGAAGTTGGATATGCAGGTGATTCGGCTGGAAGCCGAAATGCAGAT
>QNCV01000333.1 GCA_003645845.1 Fidelibacterota bacterium
CCCCCGTTGGGGCAACCTCGCGGCAAAGAGCTGGCGGTTTCATCCATGCTTACTATAAATTTCAACAGAATGTTATCGCAGCGTCCTGCTGCAATATTAGTCTTGACAATACATCGGGGATTATCTAAATTTGCAGGCCGTATTGAAAATCAATATTGAGAGATCTATGAAGAGTGAAATTTATGCGATAGCCGATATTGCCGGCGATCAGGTTGTGCTTGAAACCGGAAAGAAAATAGCCGTTCCCCGCCTTGACGTTGAAGCGGGCAAAGAATTCATTGTGGATTCCGTGTTGTATTACCGGGATAGCAAGGGAGTAAAAATTGGCAATCCGACAATTAAAGGTATGAAAATTAAAACCCTTGTTGTCGAACATGACCGGATGCCGAAAGTGATTGTGTTTAAAAAGAAACGCCGTAAAGGCTACAAGGTTAAAAAGGGACATCGCCAGCCCTATACATTGCTGGAGGTGAAAGAACCGGTCGCGGTGAAAGAATCCACAGCATCCCCAAAAACCGCCGGGGAAAAAGAAAAAGCGGCGTCGGTAAAAAAAGTATCCGCAAAAAAAGCACCCGCTAAAAAAGCCCCTGTCTCAAAAGAAAGCGCAGATAAACCGAAAGCGGAAAAAGCGGCACCCCAAGAATAGGAGAATCCAACAATGGCACATAAAAAAGGTGTTGGTAGTTCAAAAAACGGTCGCGACAGTCAGTCGAAGCGCCTGGGCGTCAAGCGTTATGGCGGCGAATTTGTGACAGCCGGATCAATTATTGTTCGTCAGCGCGGTACCCGCATTCACCCGGGTGTCAATGTAGGCAAAGGCAATGACGACACCCTTTTTGCAACGGTTGACGGCGTTGTTTCCTTTGAACGTAAGGGTCGCGATAAAAAAATCGTAAACGTCTTGAACTAATCCCGAATCCCGCAATTTAACATATTGGGCCAACCCACTTTCGCCCTGGTGATTGCGGGATTATATTTTTTATTTCAATACTTCCGGTTGTTTCTTATACTATCTCCGTGAAACCGGATCGGAGGAAACCGCGATGAAAGAAGAACAGACAAGTTTTGCCCGGGAGCGGGAGCGGCTGAACCAGCTCTTGATTGAGTATGGCAATAAGTCGACCAAACGTTTTCTCAATCTTGATGAGCAGGTCTATTGCAATGGAGTCCTCGACCGCCGCACCAAGGAAATGATGGGGCTGGTAGCCTCTCTGGTTCTGCGTTGTGATGATTGTATCAAATATCATTTGATTCAATGTCACGAACAGGCAGTTACCCGGGAGGAGTTACAGGAACTATTGTCCGTCGCATTGATTGTCGGCGGGTCGATCACCATTCCTCATATCCGGAGGGCGGTGGCTTTTTGGGACGAGTTGTAATTGTTATTTATTTATTGCCAAACAGAATCAGAACTTTTTGTAATTCCCGATTATTTCTGAGGTAATATCGTGCCGCCGTCTTCCGCCCGATATTTTCTCTCAGAAGAACCGAATACCCGTGCAGGTTGGTTTCCTGAAACGCCGGTTCGTCTCTGCGGTCCGCGCCGAAGTAAAAGATTGTCGGCAGCAAACCGTTTTCGACTGGTAATAAATCGACTATTTTCTTTATCAACATCTGCCTGTTCCAGTGATCCTGAGGAAAAACACAAATCATATTATCCGATATGGTAGCCCCGAGCAAAGAGCCGGCAATGTTATTTTGAACCAGCTGGCGCAGACGGTTAATTTTCAGCTGATTTTCTCCTTTAAGATCAATGGTCATTTCCGCTCCAAGCAAATGAACATTCTGCCGTGTCCAATCGGGTCCGGCTTCCATTGTCAGTAATTTGAACAGTTCGTCGAGCTGATAACGAATTGTGGGCAGTTTTGGAAATTTCCAGGAAAAATCGGGCCCGTCTATTTCCATGCCGTTACATCCCGCCAGAATCAGGTTGTCGGGAAACCATTTTTTCATCTCAGACAACGGTCGGCGACTGACAAATCCCACCAAAAGAGAGGGCTTGCCAGATAAATGTAAGACCTGTTTGAACATTTGTCCCGGCACGTCAATGCTGAACAGCAGACATTTTAAGCGTTTTGAGGATGACTTTAGTAAATCGGGTAATTCTTGCAGGAAGGCAATCACAGGATGATATATTTCATTTGAAAATTATTTATACAGATAATATTCCTGACAGGTTTGAAGGAAATTATCGAGGTCATACTGCCAGTTGCCGATCAGACTGCTTACCGTTTTTTTATTCATCAGCGCCATTCTGAGTAAATCACTGCCGTAGAGACGGTCAAGATTACTGCGGCATTGAAATTCCTCCGGGTATAAATCGCGGGTGAGTTCGAGAATTTTCAGCATTGCGGAAATCGGCCGAAAAGTATCACGGTCTGTAATTTCAACGGTAACACCGCCACATAATCGGTTTTCATATTTGGGGCGATAAGCGACGTTTGGAATAGAAACGGGGGTAAAGTGAGCGGGCGAGAAATAGATGCCAGCAATTTCTAATTTGTTTAAAGCCTTTGCATATTGATCGGCGTCGATCCAGGGGGCGCCGAATTTAAGAAAGGGTGTGTCGGTTCCCCTTCCCTCTGAAAGGTTGGTGCCTTCCAGCAGACAAAAGCCCGGATAGACAATGGCGGTCTCAAGAGATGTCATATTCGGTGATGGTGATATCCAGGGCAAACCGGTTTCATCGTACCACTCGCTTCGCTTCCAGCCGGTCATTTTTATCACAGAGAGCTGGACATTGAAGCCCTTTTTTTCGAACACTTCTCCGTTAATCCATTCCGCCAATTCGGCGATAGTTAAGCCGTATCGAATTGGAATCGGATGAGGTCCGACAAAGGATTGATAATTCATATCCAGAAGGGGGCCTTCTGTCCGGTCGCCCCGAACAGGGTTGGGCCGATCCAGAACCACAAAGGGGATATTATTTTCAGCAGCACTTTCCATGGCCTTTGTCAGAGTGGCAATGTAGGTGTAAAAACGCGCACCAACATCCTGAATATCGTAAACAAGAACATCTACATCTGCAAGCATTTCGGAAGTCGGTTTATTAATTTTGCCATACAGGCTGTAAACGGTTGCGCCGCTGAGCGAATCAACTTCATCCCGGATAGTTCGCCCGTCGGCGTTCATTCCGCGAAAACCGTGTTCCGGACCAAAAATGGCCGTAACCGTGCAAACGCCACTGTTATGAAAAAGATCGACAATGTGATTTCCGTACCTGTCCAATGCAGTGTGATTACAGATAATCCCGACCCGTTTTCCGGCGAACTGCCGAAATCCCTCTTCCCTGACATTATCCAGCCCGGTGTTGACGGTTTGGA
>QNCV01000334.1 GCA_003645845.1 Fidelibacterota bacterium
ACGAAAGTGTCACGTCCTGAAATGGATTGACAATAAAGAAGGAGAAAAATGCATGTCAACCAGGACAAATTATCGTTACAGTAATGCAGTTGCATAAGGCAATCAAAGAGATTGAAGATGGCTTGCTAAGTATTGCGGAAGCATCCAGAAACTACGATATTAGTATGGAAGGAATCTACAATTGGCTTTGGTCCTTTGGCAAGGATGAAACCCTTATGAAATTTTCCCTTTTGAGCAAATATCAGGGCTTTTGCAATACAATAGAGAATATTTTCGAAATTGCAGATCAGCAATGCCTGTAAACCGCAGATATAGATGTAGTAATCGGCCAACAAGCATATATCGAAAAATATCTTAAAGAAAATCAAAAACCGGACAAACTTTATCTATAGCAGTCTTTTCGCATTGATTTCCGGGTAACCGGATTGCCGGATTTTCCGGGCGGCTTCATGGGCGTTATAATCAACCAAACGACGCTGAAGGATGAAGTCTTCCTTGTTGAAAATGACATATTTTGCGTGTTTATCCCGATCCCGTGGCTGGCCGACACTGCCGGCGTTGATGATATACCGATTTTCCGGATTTAGTTTGGTATATTCATTTTCAATTGGATAAAATTTGATGTTACCATTGTTATATCCGTAAATACCCAGTTTGTGGGTATGTCCGACAAAACAGATTGTTTCGGGATAAGACTCAAAGATATATCCGAGGATATTAAAAGGAACAAAATCGATATAATCGATTACCGAATCCGGCGGCAGAGCGTGAATAAAGCGAATCCCGTCCATCGTGAGAAGAAGGGGCAGGTCATTAATATATTCCAGGCACTCCCGGGAAAGCATTTTTCGGGTGATTCGTAAAGATTCGCTGGCGTTGTCCGACAGGTGTTTGATGAGTCCTTTATCAATCAGAGCATGCTCATGATTGCCCCGGATGGCAGTGATGTTCAGGCGAATATGTTCCTTGATAATAGTCTCGGAGTCGGCGCCGTAATCAATCAAATCACCCAGGGTTATGATTTTATCGACATGTTGAGTCCGGATATCTTCCAGTACAGCCCGAAAGGCTTCCAGGTTACCGTGGATGTCGGATATTACTGCGATTCGCATAATTTCAGTTCGGATCGGACATCGGATCCCAGGGCGGAAGAACGGTTGGTTTGGTTTTCAGGATTTTCAGAATGTCTTCAGGAATATGATCTTTTGGTAACACAACCGTCAGAACATAATCATCGAACCAGTTGTCATACATGCTCCAGCGCCCCTTATTGCCGATGTCTGTTCCCCAGGAATTTTCCACCAGCCATTTGATCGGTTTGTCGTTTTTTACATCGACACCAATAAATGCCATTCCGTGATTGGGTGTAAGGGCTCGGGTCAGCAGACGATCCTTTTTAGACATTGAGAGGTCAATCCCGAACAGAGATTCGTAATCAAAGATGTCTTTGGCCATGATGCCGTGGTCACGTTCCATATAATGCCCGACATCGGCGGCAAACCAGACCGGAATGCTGTCCGTGACGGTTGCGAGGGTGAGTTTTTTAATTGTGGCAATATCAAGATTGATGAAATCCATGTCTTCGTTTTCAAAAATGTTGCGGCTGGTTTGGATTTGATAGTGTTTGTTATAGGGGTACATCGCATGATCGAAAATCATGACATAGTCATTCAGGTCCAGTCCCACAACCTCATCGAAAAACTGTTTGGGGGTGTAGGTTTTCTCCACAATATTTTTATCTTTGTCGCAATAACGCCAGACGAATTCCTGCGGTGGGCGGCCGAGATTGTAAACCAGCATCCGGTAAACATCGGCCAGCATGGCCTCTTTTTTGGCCTCAATATCTCTCTTTTTAGCCTTGTTTTGCACCATTTTTCTCAGAGTAATTGCATCGGTGCGGAGGAGATTGTCGATGATGTAATTCATGCTGCGCGATTTTTCGCTATTGACGGTTTCGCCCATGGCGTCCTTGGGTATGACGCCGTATTTTTCGATAAGACCGGTGAAATAGTTCCACCAGCCACCGTCGGCAACGGGGGACTCCAGATATTTTTGCAAAAGTCGATCGGTAAGATCTTTATCGGCTGTGGCGATCATGTTCTCAAGAAAGAGATTAGCCTTTTCCAGTTTATCGTAGAAGAAGAGGTAAGTTTCGGAAAATTCGAAAGAGGAAAGGTTGTGTTTTTTAATAACCGCCGGGCGCATGATATTAAAACCGGCAAACATCCAGCAGCGTCCGGTGCTATTCTGGTCTGTAATGCCCTCGGTCTTTATTTTCATGGAAAAAATGTCATTATGTTTATTGACCAGTTCCCGGTTCAGCGTCAGTTGCCTGAGGTCGGTTCCGGTAACAGCATTCATGATGGTGCGGCTATTGCCATCGATTGTTAGCTGCCGGTCAAATTTCCTGACTAATTCCGGACTGATATTGCCCGTCGGTTTGGCGATTGACGTTGAACAGAGCAATGCGCTGATAGTCAGCAGGATAATCAGAAAGCGTGAACTTTTTTTCATGAGAACTCCATTTGGTTTATTTTGGTTGTGAAAAATGAATTGATCGGGTTAACCGGGATTATTATGCATAAAATTTGTCTCATAGCACTGCGAATAATTTACGATAATCAAATTAATTCGTCAGCATTTTTATCTTCAGACATTCCCTAATTTCCAAAAAGAAAAATTAATGCCGATGGCAAACGCTTCCGCCAGGCGGCTTCGTTATGTGCGGCGTTTTTATCCCAAACCCAAAAGTAATCTTTCCCATCGATATATTCTTTTTCTCTCAATGCCTTCAGCATTTCATCGACACCGTGTTGAAGCTCCCGCTCCAGGTCAATGCCGCCGTTGTCGATATACAGTGTTATGTCTTTTTTACGACCGGTATAGGTTCGAACCGGAGTTACGGCGTCAAAATCCTCAATTTTGAAAGCGGGAGACATACAGATCGCTTTGGAAAAGACCTGGTTGTGTTCCCAGAGAAAAATGAATGCCACCAGGGCGCCGAGAGACGAACCCCCGACGGCAGTATGATTCCGATCGGGAATTGTTCTGTAATTCTTATCGACAAAAGGTTTTACTCTGTTGATGATAAATTCACGGTAGCATTGTCCGGTTTCCGTATAGGAATATTCGGGCGTCCTTTGTGCCGTGTTATCAATTGCAACGATAATCAGGGGTTCAATCAATCCGGCACGAATCAGGCTGTCAGCCGTCTCATCGGCCTGCCATTCCGTGCCGAAAGATGCCGTTTTTGAATCGAAAATATTTTGACCGTCCTGCATG
>QNCV01000335.1 GCA_003645845.1 Fidelibacterota bacterium
ACAGTCTGATTAAGCGGGTCCCGGGTGCCCGGCTGATCCAGATGAATGAAGGAGAGATAACGAGTATCACATGACAATCCTGTGGTTTTTATTCAAAGAGGGCTTTAGAGGATTGATTCGGTCGAGGTATTCGGGCGCGTTTTCGATTTTCATCATTGCGATCTCGATAATTCTGATTGGCTTTGGATATATTATCGCCAGGGACACTCTTTTTATGGTAGAAAACATTCGGTCACAGTTCGATGTAGATATTTTCATTCTGCCGACAGCCGGCAATGAGGAGATTGAAGCGTTTAATCAAAAACTGCGCAGGATGAATGAGATTGACCGGGTGATTTATATATCTCCGGATGATGCGGCGGAAATATTCAAAAAGGAATTCGGTGAAGATATATTTGATATACTGGATTATAACCCACTACCGCCATCATTCACAATCAGCTTGAAACCGATTTACCGGAATCTCATGAGTGTGGAAGCCATTGCCAAAATACTTCAGAGAGAACCGGTTGTCGATGAAATCAAATATCGTAAGAAATTTCTGATTGTTCTGGAAAAATATCAGCGGATTATTCTTGTCTCTGTGATGATTGTTTTTGCAATCCTGACGCTGATTTCGGTGATATTGACGTCAAATTCGATTAAAATGACAATATTCGCCCGCCGGGATATCATTTCAACAATGAAACTGATTGGTGCGACAAACCGTTTTGTGAAAACACCCTTTGTCATTGAAGGCGCCCTCGAAGGTGGATTGGGGGCGCTGCTGGCCGGCCTGATTATTTACGGCGTTGTTTATATTCAAAATAACTATTTCCAGTCTTTTTTTGATTATTCCATTCATGTAAGTTACCGCTATTATCTTGCCCTGATAATTCTGGGAATATTCCTCGGTTGGATCGGAAGTCGGCGGGCAATTCGACGGTTTTTATAATCATATAATAACTAAAAAATACAGACGTTTTTACTTGGATAAGCAGGATGCAAAAAGTATATTTGAAGGCTTTGTGAATTTGAAATTATGTCAGAATGTCCGATTGATTTTTATATGATTAATTTATGGGGAATTAATCAGCCATTTTGATTTCACGGATTATCTGGTATTATTGTTGCAACCTCTCGAAACGCTTTTTAGTTTTGTTAAAGTTTATATAGGAGTTAGATGAGCATTGGAAAAGAAAGAAACTAAAAGTCGTTCAAGAAAAAAAACCGACGCTGACAAAAAGAGTCAAAGGGATTCATCACAGCAAAAAGAGATAAATAAATTAAAAGAAAAGTTGTCTGAATGCGAAAAACAGCTTCAGGAATGTAATGAGAAATACCTTCGTTTAGCAGCTGAAACCGATAATTATCGAAAACGAATTCAGCGTGAAATGGATGAAATTATCGAATATGCCGGTGAGAAAGTTCTCCGAAATATTCTCCCGATTATCGATGACCTTGAAAGAGCACTGAACCATAGCGATGAGGAGAATCAGGAAAAATCCTTGCAAAAAGGGCTGGAAATGATCTATAAGAAATTCAATAAAGCTCTGGTCGATATGGGGGTCAAACCGATAGAATCGCTAAATCAACCCTTTGATCCGGAGTTTCATCATGCAGTTATGGCGCGGGAAGTCGAAGAAGTCGATCCCGATGTTGTGATTGAGGAGTTTGAAAAGGGATATTTGTTCAAGAAGCATGTTCTCCGGCATGCCAAAGTTGTGGTTAGTAAATAGTTATGGCACAGGATTATTACGAAATTCTCGGGGTCTCTAAGGGAGCTTCAGAAGAAGAGATAAAAAAGGCTTATCGAAAGATGGCCATGAAATATCATCCCGATCGAAATCCGGGTGATAAAACCGCCGAGGAAAAATTTAAGGAAGCGGCGGAAGCCTATTCGGTTTTAACCGATCCGCAAAAACGGCAGATGTATGATCAATATGGACATGCCGGATTGAAAAACAGTGGATTTGGGGGCGCTTCCGGGTTCAGTGGAGGCGGTTTCGGTTTTGATCCCTTTGATATATTCAAGGAGGTATTTGGCGGTAGTGGATTTGGCGGTTTTGAAGATTTTTTTGGCGGAGGCGGCAACCGACGAAGAAGCAGCAGCGCGCGAACCGGCAGCGACCTCAAAATTCGCTTGGCATTGACACTGGAAGAGATTAATAAAGGCGTTACAAAAAAAATCAAAATTAAGCGTCTGGATACCTGTCCGACATGTGGAGGGACAGGAGCCAAACCGGGTACTTCCCGTAAAACCTGTCCGGTTTGTCACGGTTCCGGCGAAATCCGGGAAATGACCCGTTCGATATTTGGTCAGATGGTAAATGTTCGGCACTGCTCGAATTGTAATGGTGAAGGGACGGTTGTAGAACAGCGCTGTTCCACCTGTGGCGGAGACGGTCGTGTGCGCAGCGTTAAGGAGATATCCATTCAGGTGCCTCCCGGGGTCAGTACGGGAAATTATTTAACCATGAATGGGGAAGGAAACGCCGGGTCGAGAAATGGTCCGAGGGGAGATTTGATTGTTGTTTTTGAAGAAAAAGAACATGAGATTTTTGTCCGGAGTGAGGACAATATATTTGTCAATCTGCACATTACTCCCGCGGAAGCCGTTCTGGGAACCGATATTGAAGTTCCGACCCTAAACGGGCGGGTAAAACTGGCTGTTCCGAAGGGATCGCAAAGCGGCAAGATGTTGCGTTTGAAACAGAAAGGTATTCCTCACCTGCATCATCACGGGCGCGGAGACCAGATTGTCCGGATTGTTGTTGACATTCCCCGCAATCCGAATGGTCAGATGAAAAAATTATACAGTGATCTCTACGAAATAGATAAAAAACAGCGTGCCGGAAACAGTCGATTCAGTAAAATCGAGTAGCTGATCGCGGCAGATTTGGGTTGTTGATAAATAGATTTTTATTTATATTGAAAAATGCTAAATTTGACACGCCAGGAAAGGTTGGTGATTCGGTTTCTGGCACTGTTTTTTGTAATCGGATCGGGCGTTCATCTGATCAGGGAGAGAATTAATCCTGTCCAACCGATAATGCTGAATGGCGAATCTGAAGAAGCGGAGGTATTTAAAGCCAAAGCTGACAAGGTTGAATCGCTGTACATCCTTAATCAGAGGAGGGGTAGATCGGAAGGACAATCAATCAATCCCGGGGAAACCAGACCTGTCAAAATAGATCTGAATTCAGCCACCCTTGACGAACTTATGGCGCTTCCGAAAATAGGGCAGGTTACCGCCCAACGGATTATTGATTATCGGGCGAAGCATGGCGGCTTTAAAACAGT
>QNCV01000336.1 GCA_003645845.1 Fidelibacterota bacterium
CCAGCAACGTATCGATAATATCAAATCCGTCATCGATAAAAACACCGGGTGAATCAATCGGCGAAAAGAATTCATAATGAAAGGGTAAACGAATGGAATTGAAGCCCCATTGAGCTATCAATTCAATATCCTTTTCGGTAACATAGTTTTTGCGGTACAGTTCAAAAAACTTCTTGGTTTCTTCCTCACCGATAACATCGACAATCTGATTCCGGATGGACGACGGTGATCCAAATCCCGGTGTATGCAACATATACCCTTCCGGAACCAGCCAGCCACCCAACCCATAACCTTTCAGAATAAACTTATTCCCATCGGGATCAACAATATCAAAACCCAGGGTTTTGAAAAAACCGGCATAGAGCTGCATTGCAAATAAAAGTAAAAAAATCGTGCTTTTTATATATCTCATCACTGGCACCCCTATCTTAAAAATAAACATTTTTTTGTATCAATCATACTCCCTGATTGAAACTGAATAAAATAAATCCCCGAACTGACGGCACAACCATTATTATCTTTCCCATCCCAGATAACACGTTGTTTGCCTCCAATGTATTCCGGCTTAAAACTTCTGATTAGTGTTCCACGAATATCATGGATTACCAATTTATTCGATCTGTTTTCAGGTGAATTGAATTCAATTACGGTTCTGGAGTTAAAGGGATTCGGGTAAATTCTTGCCAGACCGTAATCCGCCGGAATCGCTGCGCCGGCAATGGCATTTTCCCCGATCATATCACCAAAGGCTTCAATTCCAAACCAGAGTGTCGGTGTCTCCTCCTGATTAATAATGACCTTGAAATTAGTGGTAACATCCGGAATGATCGTGGAAAAAGTTCCGATAGGAGCGCCGCTTTCATCCAGCGGAAACACATGGATAGAATCAGCAACAATTCTCAAGTTAAGATATACCCCGATGGGTTGAATTTCGGTTGGAGAATGCCCCCAATTATCATGAATTGTATAAATATCATCCCAAACCATGCCCTGATTCTGAACCCGTGATGTCAATGTGATCAGTGACGTTTTTGATTGCCGTAAGGGTCGATCTTCCAATGAAATCCAAGTCAAAGTTGATACATTGCTGGCACTCCACAATTCAAGATCGCCAACCACCAATATGTCAGAAAGACCATGTAACCAGCCGGTCAAACCAATAAACTGAGTACTCTTTACACAAAACAGATCATAGTCCCAATTTAGTTCTTCCGTGTCCGTCATTGAAAACGGGCCTGCGGCAGGATAATTATCCGGATTCAAATTATCATAAGCATTAAAATGACTGATTCGCATTGCATGTTTAAGCGCCAGTTTTTGATCCACCGGAAAATAACCCGACCAATCACCGTTATCGTTTTTAGGCGCCAGAAGATAATCATCCTGGCTATAGGGAATTAAAATTGTTTGATCCGCCGACCGGATTAATGCCTCCCTAAATGCTTTGGCACAGGAGGGGAACAATCCCATCATGGCCGAATTCCTATGAATATCGAAATAACCTCCGATATAATCCGACTCCCAGTCATCGGAGGAGGCGCTGTTGTAATCAAAAACCATTATGCCGTCAATATCATGAAATCCGCCATAGGCCGAAATCATTAACAATCCCTCCGTCTGAAATCGGTTCGGGAAGGGATGATTGTATTCACTCACCGTGTAGGGCATATTCTGAACAGGAACGCCCCCAAATAATGCTGCTATTGTCCCGCCATTTTCATCACGCAGCATAGATGAATTGTTGATCTTCCAATCCGTAGCGGACCAGGGAATATTCGGAAACCGGGGATGATCCCAGTAGGCATGATTATCGATATAATCCATTCTGGACTGACTCACCAAATCAGCCGCACCAACATTCCAGTTCGTTCCGGTTATCGGCACTTTTACCCCAAGGTTGTCTTTCAAATAAGCGGTCATATCATCAAAATAACGATTTTGAAGGTCAATATAAAAAGATGACATATCGCGAACCCGTTGATCAGAATAACTCAGACATTCATTGTAGATAATTCGCCGGACATTTTTCTCTTCAAGGTTCTCTTCCGACAGCAAGCCTCTGACAGCATTGGCCCCGAAAAACAGGTTATCAAACCAGTACGACCCTGTCTCAGCTCCCAGAATAAAAGCAAACCGGGTATCATTTTCACAGGTTGCCGGTGCTTTAAATGCAAATCTAAAATATTGCCATTCAGTAATCAGTGAAACGGATGTTCCATAATAATAATTCCATGGGTAAGAATTTTGCTGGATACTTATGGAAATATCACAGGCATGATCCGATCGGGCTGCGAATGCAATGACGTAAATAGAATCCTCTGAGATACTTAAATCTGATTTTTTCCATTGCACATACCAGCTCTCATCCCCAGTCTGTAAAACTGTAATTCGGGCAGAATGCTCGCCCTCGTAAGCATCATTCACCCGGGTCATAAGTGCATTCGCCGGTGAATGTAATTCCATTTCCCAGTTCGCTTCCAGAGACTCCATTTCGAAACCGCCATCCGGAATCCGGTTTATGACATCACTGGAATCATAGCCGGAATCCCAACTGTTCCTCAGATTTTCTGTTGTACTATATTTTGCAATAAGAAATTCATTCCAGAGACTATCCAGCATCCGATTGTGCCTTTGAGTCAGTTTACCGCCAAGTTTGAATGGGAGCAATTGACCAGCCCGCCACATCCGGTAGAGCGAATTTTCATTAGCAATTTCCACCATCGCCATCACCGGATCATCCACCAGTGCCAAACCGGTATAGGGATTTTCATGAGTCAACAATTGTGAGGCATATTCTTTTTGTAAATCGATAAGCTGGGGATCAAACAGAGTAACACCTTTGCCGAAATCAGCCAGTGAATCAGCATCGACAACACCATCGGCGCTATTAAATGTCCGGGATACATTCAGATTCATATTGATGTAAATCCCCTGCTGCTTCAATTCACTGATCAATAGTTCCATGCGGTCCAGAGTTTCCGGATTCAAATGACGGGTATCCTGTCCCCATTCAAAAAGACTCTCACGACTCCAGGGATTATCAAGATGATGAAACCGAACAACATTAATGCCCATTTTCCGCATTCGGCCGGCAATAAAATGTGATTTCGATCTTGTGGGAAAGGCGGCATCGGCAACAAGATTTACCCCGAAAAACCGAATTCTTTTGCCCGACAACGAAAAATGTCCGTTATCGATCGTAATAAACTCGTTGTCGTCTATTGGTTCTTTGGAAAAGGTCGGCAAAAACATCCCTTCGGTGGTATCATCGGG
>QNCV01000337.1 GCA_003645845.1 Fidelibacterota bacterium
CGAATAGGGAAAAAAGGGGAGAAGATGCAGCAGGGAAATATGGTTCCGAAGATAGCGGTCGAGGAATGTCTTAAGTGTCTGCAGAGGCTTGCGATCCGGCGACAGAAAACTGTCGCCGTAGCAGATCAGGGCAATATCCTTTTCACTGATAACAGATACCGTGTCCGGTTTGCGCCGATATTGATCAAGCAGATTTTGGATATCGGTGATAATTGCATCGGATTTTTGATCTCCGTACAGTTGCATGACGAGTTTCCGGATATTCTGCATTGAAAGTTCTATCCTTTCCACATTTGTAAATATTTTCGGGCATACCGCCGCCCGAACGTTCGCTGAGATTCGGCGTTGAAATGCAGATTATCGCCATTGTCAATTAAACCGGCCGCCGATACACAGGCATAATTCGGAATGACGTTTTCTAAAGAATATAAAATTGCCGAAATATCACTGCTGAAGGGAAATCCGCTCTCCGCATTGATAAAACCACCCAGCTCCCCGGCAATAAACGGCAGTTGCGGTAATTTTAAATCTCGTCGTATGGATTCAATCAGTAACGTGATTCTTTCCCGGTACATGCGAACCCGGCTTATTTCGTTTGCATCATATTCTCCCTGATGCCAGAGCACTCCCTGAAGAGAAACACCGGCTGTCCGGACAGTATTGACGGCCCGATTGTATAAGTCCGAACCGGGCAGCCACTGGGAAATGCTTGTCGCTCCGACAGCACAGGGAATCAAACCGATTTTAAGATCGGGGTAACTTTTCAATAATGTCGATGCAAAACTCATCGCCGGACCAACTCCGGCCTCCGGGCGATCCTGATGCAGAGGTTCAATCGCTAACTGCCAGTGATTGTCTCTGAACATAAATATACGTTCATCGGTGATTGGCTTGACTTCCGACAAATCTCCCCGCCCGGCCATATTGGATTGACCCATTAATAAAAAACAATGCAGGTTTTCAGTAAAATTGTCCATACTAATTTGGCTTTCTAATCGAAAAATAAACATTTAAGTAACGGGGGAATTTAATTAATATCACTTCGATAAAATATAGAAATTTGATTTACCTGAAGTAACAATTTCTGTCGCCGGCGGAATATTCATTTCATTTTCCGGAATTTCTCCTAAATTCATTCCATGATAGGCATATTAATACGCATATACCTGGAATTTCATGAAAGGAATACTTGTGAAAATCTGTTTTCTAAGTGAATCCGATATACTTCTTTTTATGTTTATCGTTCTACTGATACAGTTGACGGCGATAGTCGCACTGTTGAGCGCTTATCCGATTCGCGGAATTCTTCGGCATCAGGACAAATCAGATTTTGGCGATGGAATGGAATATTCTTACATCCAGGGTGCAGATGCGGTTTATTCCCGGGGCCCAACCGCCATTATGCCAAAAGTCGCCTCTTCAGCAGCCCGCGACCTCGCGACTCAGGATTTGTTCTGTGAAGTGTTCGGAGCCTATTAATTGGAAATTGTAATTTAATAACGATGAATGATGTAATGAGCATTCGTTTATCAGTAAAAATTGATCTTCTTGTGATATTAATGATAGTTGGCTTCTCCGGCCAACTATTTTCCCAGTGTGGCGATTGGCCGGCGGATTATCCCGTGAAACTGGTTTCGGTTGAAATAGATACTGTCTATGATAAATTATTTCAGGCCAACGAAAGCGGCTGGCTGGGAGCCGACGCCGCGACATCAATAGTGCTCAATGACAAACGGACTCTCTGGCTGTTCGGCGACACATTTCTTGGAGAAATTATAGACGGCAGACGCGTGCCGAATCGATTTTACATTAACAGTACAATCGCCATTCAGGATCGAACCGTTCATCCGTTGAAGAGCATTAAGTATTATTGGCGGAAAAGCGGTGAAACAGACATTGCATTTTTCCCATATCAGAAAGGTACATCGGGTAAATATTACTGGCC
This sequence comes from Fidelibacterota bacterium, assembly GCA_003645845.1. Taxonomy (GTDB): domain Bacteria; phylum Fidelibacterota; class UBA2242; order UBA2242; family UBA2242; genus B118-G9. Next base: position 1,946 of record QNCV01000337.1, read on the forward strand.
GACCCAGGGAATCAGGATAGAGGACAAGTTGATTGTATTCTGTATGTCATTAAACCGGGACTGGTCTGAGAATTGGATTGCCGGAACGGTGTCGGTTGTGATTGATAATCCCGATGAAAATCCCATGAATTGGAAGATGAACTATTATGATATGAATGTTGGAAGCGATCATTTTGTTCTGCAGTCCGCTTTATGGTATGAAAAGCCCTATCTCTATTTCATTTCAATGGATGATTTGAATAATCAACCGGAAAATCGCCGTATGATTCTTGTTCGTTCTAAGGCGGTGGACATTCTTGCCGGCAGAGGGGCTGAATCGCTGGAATACTGGACAAAAGCCCGAAATCGAGAGTTTTGGAGCAAAAAACGGGACAGCGCCGTTACTCTGTTTGCTCCGGGATGTACGGAGACAATGATTCAGTATGATGAATCCTGGCAACTCTATTACTGTACAACCTACAATCCCGTAGAACCGTATATTTACTTGACGGTCGCTTCACAATTAACCGGACCCTGGTCTGAGCCGGTTTGTATTTATAAGAATCCTGACCATACGACGATGACTTACGCGGCGAAGTGTCATCCGGAGTTGTCAACAAGACCCGGTGAATTAATCATCAGTTATGTAACAGCGCCGATAGGAGTTGATATTGAGAATCAGGGAATGGATGTGTACAGGCCGAGATTTATAAGGGTGCGGCTGGCGAAGGATGAACAATAGACGCTGTTTGGAATTGGTGATACTGTCTGTTGGAATCTACATTATAGTTACGCATTGTATCATAAAAATATTTGTTTATCTTAGATAACGGTGATAGGGGGCTCAATGGTTAATAAATATATATTATCGCACGATATGGGAACCAGTTCCAATAAGGCGATGATTGTAACGGTTTTCGGAGAGATTATTGATTCCGCAAAAATTGAATATTCCATGGATATGCCGGCGCCCGGCTTTGCCGAGCAGAACCCGGATGACTGGTGGCGGGCGGTTTGTGAAACATCGAAGTCAGTGATCCAATCATCGGGCATTGATCCCCAGGATATTGCAGGAATAGCTTTTTCGTCCCAAATGCAGGGACTGGTCTGTGTTGACCGGAGCGGGAAACCATTGCGGAAAGCAATATCGTGGGTAGACAGCCGTGCCGGAGATATTATGCGCGAAAGGATCTGGACTGCACCGCGGATTCAGGGGTATAATATTTTCCGGCTGATCCGCTTTCTGCATATTACCGGCGGTGCTCCGGGTTTGGCGGGTAAGGATATCATCGGGAAAATTCTCTGGTTGAAGGAGCACGAACCCCAAATAATCAACCAAACCTATAA
>QNCV01000338.1 GCA_003645845.1 Fidelibacterota bacterium
GCCACACTGTCGTCACTGGAATTATTATCCACCAGCAGCACCTGAACAGGTAAAGACGTTGTCTCAAACAGAGAGACGAGGCAATCCCGCAGGATATCCTCGCCGTTATAATGAGGAATAATTACGGTGATCTGGCAAGCGCTGTGACTCAAAAGAACCCGGCGTTAATTGCTGCCCTGCGGAACCAGTGATGAATCGCCCAGGGAGTCGGATAGCAGCGCTGTGTATTTATCCCGCATCTGCTGAGCCCCCTGGTCATTCGGGTGAAGCGCGATCCAGTTGTCCAGAAGCTCCTTTGCAGCCTGGTAGTTTTTCGATTCATCGTAAAGGCGCACCATCAAGCTGATTAATTCAACATCATTCTGGTTTTTGGCGTACACCGGCTCGGCAAGCTGCAGTGCTTTATCGGCATCATGTAAATACTGGTAATAAATCGTCGCATAGCGGATTATATCCTGGTCCCGGAGTCCCTTCTGCTTAGTGAGACGGTCTAAACGATTTTGCAGTACTTCCGGTCGTCCGCCCTCATTATAGAGCATGCCCAACTGAATGTAGGTGTCTTCGTTTCCGATCGGCAGAATCTCCTCCGGCATCCGGGCTTCCATGGAATCCAGCAGGGCTACCATCTCCTCTTTCTCTCCGGCATAATACCGATCAATGGCCAGCTGGAAAAATGCCGCGCGATAGTTACCGATTAGTTTTACGATAGTATCATTGAAATGGACTTTCGGATTGTTCAGGTTCCGGTAACGGTAAACATTCAGCAGATTGTGTTTGATAATTTCCGGATCGGTTCGCTTGACCGGTTCCGGGAATACTCTGAATGTTAATCCCTGCATCTGCAGGTATTTGTCCATTCCAAGGCGGTTGCTGGGTGAAACGGTTGTCGCGAAATATACCGGCCGTTCCCATTTATTGGCTTCCAGTATCTGCAGAATCATCAGGTCCTGGACCCGTATTCCCTGTCCCATGATCGTGGGTTTCATTTCCCATTCCATAGGCTCAAGATCGCTGCCCGGCGGCGGAGATATTTTAACCTTCTGTTTTTTGAAGGGCATTACCTGCAGATTATCGATTGTTTCATCGGAAAGTCCCACGGCAATCCTGGGTTCGTTATGCTTCAACTGCTTAATGTACCAGGGGGTGTTCAGCAGCGACAGGTTGACTACACGGACATCCTTGCGGACGCCTTCCACCTCCTGCATAAACCAGACCGGGAAAGTGTCGTTGTCACCGTTGGTAAAGATAATTCCATTCGGCTCACAGCTCTGCAGCAGATTCCAGGAATAATCCCAGGCCACATAATTTCCGGAGCGGTCGTGTTCATGATAATTCGCCGTCAGAACATTCAGCGGCAGGGCAATAATCAACAGTCCCGTGACAAGATAAACTAAAGGTTTACGCAATTTTTCGGACTTTAGCTCCGTCAGCTGCGAAATCAGGGACGTCGCCCCGATGCCAATCCAGATGGAAAATGCGAAAAAGGAGCCGACGTAGGAATAATCCCGTTCCCGGGGCTGCGGATCATCCTGGTTCAGATACAGAACGATCATCAACCCGGTAAACAGGAACAGGACCAGCACTGAAATGGCTTTATTCTTATCCCGGCTGAAATGGGTCATCAGCCCATACAATCCGATCAGGAATGGAAAGGGCAGAAAAAACTGAAAGGGATCAACGTTGGCGCCTTTTCGTCCAATGAATTGCCAATTGAAATAGCGGATATACATCTTCTTGATCTGGTAATTCCAGAAATAATTCCAGGTGCTTTTATTTTTCCACTTAGCGTCGGCTTCCGGCTTCCAGACTCTCCGGTTAAAAATATCGGTAAATGACCGGCGGCCATACTGCTCACGATCCAGATAAGCCACCGCCTGATGGGTGGTTTCGGGATCATTTTCATCAATGGTTGGATTTTGATTGCTGCGAATAAAAATCGTCGTATAAGACGAATATCCCACAATAATCAGAATGAGCGACATCAATGCCAGAGACACAATATGATGTTTCCGGCGAATCGCCCAGGCCGTTGCAAGAAATACCAGCAGGACTATAAATGCCACGGCGAAAAGGCCAAAATTGTCCGCGATTCTCGGGAGACCGCGAATAATCCCTCCATTGATAACCAGGAAAACTCCCGATGCCGTCATTGACATCAACACGGTCTTGCTATGTTCTTTAATCCGGGAACTGGTGGCTCTCAAATACATCGGAATGTAAACACTCCCAAAAGTCAGGACAGTCATTATTGCCTGGGCCGGAAAGGATTTAGGTGTCACCGAACGCCAGAAGACAAACATCAGTGAAATCGCAGCGACACCGATGACGACATCCGTCACCAGCCAACCGATATTTTCAATTTTCGTTCGTTTGAAATAAATGATCAGCGCGATGAAGAATATTGTCAAAAGATTCAATAAATGCAGACTGATTGCCAGCCCGATTATATATGCGATCAACAATAAATATCTTTCATGCCCGGGTTTATCAGACCTCTGCTCCCAGAAAAGGATCAGCCAGACCACAATGGCCGTTAAAAAGGTCGCGTAGGCGTAAACCTCCGCCTCAACCGCATTAAACCAGTGACTATCGGTAAAAGCGAATGTCATGGCTCCCACAAAGGCGCCTCCATAGACGGCAATCTTTTGAAGAACGGTTACCGGCTTGCCCCAGCTTTTGAGGAGCTGAACAATGATCAGAAACAGAAACATCACCGCTAACGCGCTGGCCAGCGGCGACATGAGATTAACCCGATAGGCTATATCATTCCCGATGGGCAACAGTGAAAAAACCCGCCCCAACAGCAGGTAAAGCGGACTGCCCGGCGGGTGCGGTACGCCTAAAGTATAAGAAGTTGCAATAAATTCACCGCAGTCCCAGAAAGAAACGGTCGGCGCGATGGTATCCATGTAGACAATCCAGCTCAGTAGAAATGTCAAAAATGCCAGAATTGCTTTTTCCTTATTGTTTTTCAAAATATCCATGATTATCCTTATCAGTAAATGATGTTAATTTTCAGCAACGAGAGTTGATTTTTCTGGGTTGCCGGTCTCAACAAGACTCATTATCAGATCAATCCCTCTTTTGTCCAATTTGACTCCTATAACACATTAATAAAATTTAAAAATTCGGAATAGTGACTCAAAAAATGTTTCCGGGCGACAGCATGGTTGGGATGACGCAGATGGGGATCGCTTTTTATCAGCATAAATGCATCATGGCGTGCGAGTTTCAGTAATTCTTTATCAACGATTAAATCTGCA
>QNCV01000339.1 GCA_003645845.1 Fidelibacterota bacterium
TCAGTCTCAGTGGAAATTTTTCGAACGGCGGCAACATAAACGTCGTCGGGTCTATATTAAAAGACTAACCGAATAATAAACTAAGATTATTAGAAAAGTCCACAATGAAAAAATACCTGGTTACCCTGGCATCGTTTCTTATCATGTTGTGTATCGGAGGTGTCTACGCGTGGAGCATTTTTGTTCCACCGCTGAAACTGGAACACGGCCTGATGACCGCTCAAACCCAGCTGATATTCGGGTTTACAATTGCCTCGTTTGCGATTGTCATGATTCCGGCCGGACGTATTGAGAAGAAGCGGGGACCCCGCATTACGGCCATTATCGGGGCGATTCTGTTTATGGCCGGCTATCTGATTGCCTCATTTTCCTATGGCCACGTCAGCCTGCTGCTGATCGGTGTTGGAATTTTTTCCGGTGCCGGCATTGCATTCGGTTATGTAACATCACTGGCAACCCCAATCAAATGGTTTCCCGAATATAAAGGTTTGATCACCGGAATTTCGGTTGCCGGATTTGGCGGCGGGGCGATCATATTATCCCGGCTTGTGGAAGCGATGCTGGCAGATGGGATTCCTGTCTTGCAAATATTTCGAATCATCGGTATCAGTTACGGAATAGTGGTTTTTCTGTCAGCGCTTTTATTTGCAGTGCCAGAGAGCACCCGATCTGCGGAGGTGAAAAAAACACAAACCATTGGTGAACTAATCACTGATTCAAAAGTTTGGGCCCTGTTTCTGGCGATGTTTGCCGGTACTTTTGCCGGTCTGCTGGTGATAGGAAATCTGAAACCCATTGGTTTAAACTTCGGTGTTTCCGAAGTCTACGCCACCACCGCGATCAGTTTTCTGGCCATCGGGAATATGGTCGGACGGGTTCTGTGGGGTTATGTCTCTGATAAGCTGGGTGGCCGGCGTTCGGTGTTACTGGCGCTGGTTCTCCTGACCCTTTTTACCATTCTGATCCTGCCCGGTTCACAGTCCAACATTACCTTTCTGTTTATCCCTTTCCTGGTGGGTCTGGGATTCGGGGCCAATTTTGTCCTGTTTGCCACTGAGGTATCCCAGCTGTACGGCGTTGATAAATTGGGTACGATCTATCCCTACGTATTTCTCAGTTACGGATTTGCCGGTATCATCGGACCTTCGGTAGGCGGCTGGCTTTTTGACGTAACTCATTCCTATACAATCCCGATAATTCTATCGGCAATTATCTGTGCGGCTGGGGCATTGATATTCCGTGTGATGATTCCGAAACGTAATGTCCCATAATTCTGATAAATAAATTGAAACAGTAACATCCCAAAATAGCAATATATAGTTGCGCATGCAACTATATATGTGTATATTTGTCCCTGCTGTGAGAGCCAAAATAAGGATTACTTTTTTTGAATAATAACAATCATATACTTGCTGATGAAAAAGTCGGCCGGCTTCTTGTGAATCTGTCGACACCTGCCATGGTGGCGATGCTTGTAACCGCTTTATACAATGTCGTGGACACAATTTATATCGGCCGCGGCGTCGGTCCGATGGCAATTGCAGGAATCACGATCGTGTTTCCGATTCAGATGCTTGTAATGGCGATTGCCATGATGGTCGGGATCGGTGGGGCGTCTGTTATTTCACGGGCTCTCGGGGCGGGAGATTATGAAAAGGCTAATACAACATTCGGAAATGTTCTGCTGTCAATCGTGATCTTTGGATTATCACTGGCGTTCCTTGGTAATATATTTATTGATCAATTACTGGCCCTTTTTGGAGCGTCGGATACAATTTTGCCCTATGCCCGGGATTATGCCCGGATAATTCTGTTGGGGACCGTTTTCTTTTCCTTTTCCATGTCCAGTAACAATGTGGTCAGATCGGAAGGGCGGGCGAAAGTTGCCATGACAACGATGCTGATATCGGCAATTTTAAATATTATCCTTGATCCGATATTCATATTTGGTTTTAAATGGGGTATCAAAGGGGCGGCGGCCGCAACGGTCATTTCCCAGATTGTAACGGTGCTTTATCTGGCATATTATTTTTATTCCGGAAAAAGCAGTTTGACCCTGCATTTACGAAACCTGCGTTTGAAGAGTGTCATTATGCGGGAAATTGTCGTGGTAGGTTCACCGTCGCTTGTCCGGCAACTTTCGGCCAGTGTTATGATAGTGGTTATCAACAATACTCTGCGGGTTTACGGCGGGGACATTTCCATCGCCCTGTTTGGGATTATGCACCGAATGTTAATGTTTGTTTCAATGCCTCTGTTTGGGATTGCCCAGGGCATGCAGCCGATTGTCGGGTTTAATTATGGAGCGAAGCGGTATGACAAAGCCAAACGAGTCCTGGCATTATCAATAAAAGCGACAACAATCGTATCGACGGCTGGAGCAATATTTTTAATTTCTTTTTCGAAAATCATAATTTCAATCTTTACAAAAGATACTGAATTAATTCGAATGGGAGTGCCGGCGGTTAGGATTTTTATCATGTCCCTTCCGGTTTTTGGATTTCAGGTAGTCGGTTCCACCCTGTTTCAGGCAATCGGCAAGGCCAGAGAGGCGCTGTTTTTAACTGTCAGTCGCCAGATTTTTCTGATTGGTCTGATTCTGGTTTTGCCGCGACTTTTTAAACTGACGGGTGTTTGGATGACTTTTCCTCTGACTGATTTCGTCTTTTTCTTTGTGACATTATTGCTCTATCTGCCGCAACTCCGGGAATTTGACCGGAATATCGCTGCTGTCCGGGGAGTTACAACATGAAAAAGCATCCCACGGTCAGCCGCTTTCTTTCCTGCCTTCACCGCCACACTCAAATATACTTTGACCGGTATTTACATCAATATGATCTGAGCTCCGGGTCACTGTCTTTCCTGATGGTTCTTTTTCACCACGACGGTATTCACCAGGAGGAAATCAGCCGAAAATTATCCATTGATAAAGCGACAACCGCAAGAGCGATTCACAAATTGCTGGAGGTCGGTTATGTCAGTCGGAAGCAGGATGCCCTTGACCGGCGAGCCTATATCATTTCTCTGACGGAAAAGGGTCGGGCTCTGAAACCCGAATTGAAACGCCTGTCCCGGAAATGGTCCGAAAAATTGACCGCCGGTTTTTCACCGGAAGAGAAGGAACAGGTATTCGATTTGCTGGAAAGAATGAGTCGCAATGCGGCGGCGTCAAAATCAAATCCCAGACACCGGTAATATGATATTTTATCTTTGCACCTTTGCGGTAAAGAGAAAAGTTAACCACCAAGAACGCCA